>JBIIRU010000310.1:0-3399 GCA_044341355.1 Cyanobium sp.
GTTGTAATAAAAAAACAGCAACTGGTCGAGCGTCTTGGTCATGTGATAGACGCTGCCGGGATCCGTGGGGTGCAGGATTCTCTCGGTGAAGCGACTGCCATCGGCTTGGGGCACCTCGACGGTCAGGTAACCCTCAGGGATAGTGGCTCCCCGATGGGAGCCATAGCCATAGACCCCCATGGTGCCCAGGTGGACGATATGGATGTCCAGATCACTCTCGACAATGGCGGCGAGCAGGTTGTGGGTGCCGTTGACGTTGTTGTCGACGGTGTAGCGCTTGGTGGCGCTCGACTTCATGGAGTAGGGCGCGGCCCGTTGCTCCGCGAAGTGGACCACCGCATCAGGCTTCTCGCTGCGCAGGAGGCCCAGCAACCGGTCATATTCCTTGGCGATGTCAAGGAGCACGAACTCAATCCGCTTGCCGCCCACCTGTTCCCAGGCCTTGAGGCGGTCGCCGATGGTGGCGATGGGAGTGAGGGACTCGACCCCCAGATCGATGTCGATTTTGCGGCGACTCAGGTTGTCCACGATCATCACGTCGTGGCCAGCATCCGCCAGGTTCACCGCACAGGGCCAACCACAAAAGCCGTCACCGCCGAGAACGAGAACCTTCACCTCAGACTCCTGAACGAGCGGATGCTCAGATGGGCAAACTACTACAAGCCTTCATCCCCAGTCCCATTGCCCTGGTCCTGACTGGTTCAGCTGCCGACCACGCCGCTGGTTGGGGAGCTGGGACTGGCCTGGGGCCGCAGCGGCAGTCGTCCTGCCAGAAAGGCGGTGCGGCCCGCTTCGGTGGCCAGGGCCATGGCCCTGGCCATGGCCGGGGGATCGCCCGCCAGGGCGATGGCGCTGTTGATCAGCAGGGCGTCGGCGCCCATTTCCATGGCCTGGGCCGCCTCACTAGGTACGCCGATGCCGGCGTCCACCACGACGGGGACGCCGGCGTTCTCGATGATCAGGGCGATGTTGGCGGCGTTGCGCAGGCCCTGGCCGGAGCCGATCGGCGAGGCCAGGGGCATCACCGTGGCACAGCCCACCGCCTCAAGCCGCCGGGCCAGCAAGGGATCGGCGTTGATGTAAGGCAGCACCACGAAGCCTTCTTTAACCAGTTGTTCGGCCGCTTCCAAGGTGCCGAAGGGGTCGGGCAGCAGGTGCCGGGGGTCGGGAATGACTTCCAACTTGACGAAGTTGTTTTCCTCCTGGCCGGCAAGGCGAGCCAGCTCCCGACCCAGGCGCGCCACCCGGATCGCCTCCTCGGCGGTGGCGCAGCCGGCGGTGTTGGGCAGCATCCAGATCCGCTTCCAGTCGATTGCCTCCAACAGCCCCTCGTGACCCTGGGCCCTGCTCTGGACGCGCCGTACGGCCACGGTGACGATCTCGCAGCCGCTGGCAGCCAGGCTGGCCTGCATGGCCGCCAGCGAGGGGTACTTGCCGGTGCCGGTCATCAGCCGGCTGGCGAAGCGACGCCCGGCGATGACGAGGTCGTTGGGGGCGGTCTGGGTCACAGCCCAAGCAGGCGGTCGTTCCGACGTAGTCTGCGCTCTGGACCCGCGATCGCTGCTTTGGTGGCGGCCCCCATGCCCCTGCTGTTGCCCTTTTTGGTCGCCGCCACGCCTGTTGCGGTGCCCGCCCGCCCCTTCACGGCCCCGCCCAGTGCATTTACGGCCCCCTTCAGCGCCCCTGCCGGAGCGTTCTCGGGTGGCAGCCAGGTGCCCCTGCCATCGCCCCTCGCCCGGCCGTTGCCGGCGGCAGAACCGGCCCCTGACTCCCTGAATCCCGGGTTCCTGAATCCCGGTTCCCTGAATCCTGCGGGCAGCATGGATGCGCTGATTTCGGTCGAACCCTTTGACCCGGAGGGTCGGGCCGCCCTGATTGCCCGGGTGATTCCCCGCCAATGGCGCGGCAGCTTCCAATCATTCGTCGGTGGCGCGGCCCTACCTGCGGCGCTTGAGCTTGGATCGGTGCGGGCGATGGGCCAGATGGTCGACCTGCGCGGCAATCTGCGGATCGGTGCTGCCGTTACGCCAGTGCAGGGAACGCTCAACGCCAAGTCCGACCAGCTCGACCTACTGCTGCTGGGGGACATGGGCTCGGTGGGGATGGAACCCGGTGGCCAGATCCAGGGCCTGCAGTCGATGTCCCTGAGCAGTTGGCGAGCACCAAGATTGGTTAGTCCTGGAGGGCGGCTGCTGCTTAACCCCGGACCGGCGCCAACTGGCCCAGAGCCCATTCGGGGCTTGTGGTGATGGCGGGGCGTTTCTGGTCGGTTTGAAACTCTGATTCAGGCCGACTTGCTATCAATGCCGCTGCGGCGCTTCAAGGTTTTAAGACCTTTGCTGGCGGTTTTGTTGTCAGGTTCTAGATTTAGGACTTGTTCGTAGGCGGAGCGTGCCTCGTCGGGCCGTTGCAGTTTGCCAAGGGCAAAGGCGAGATTATTGAGAGCTACGGGGTAATCCGCCTTGCATCGGATGGCCGTTTGGTAATGCTTGATGGCGGCGGGATACTTGTTCTGGGCCGCCAAGGCAAAACCAAGGGCATTTTCAATCACGGCCCTCGCTTCTGGCGGCGCTTTTTCAGAATCAGCCAGCTTGACGGCCTGTTTGAGGGTGTCGGCGGCTTGGCTGTAGAGACGCTTGCGCAGCTGGACCGAGGCGAGTTCATAGAGCCCGGCCGCATCGCTGGGCTTAGGCCCACCCTCGCCGCCAAGCCGGGAGAGGGACATCTCATCACGCCGCACCCGCAGAATCTGGCGGCCCACCACGAAGGCGGCACCGGCAAGCAGGGCAATCAGGCCTAGCAGGTAGGCCTGGGGGAGCAGGTCGCTCATGGGTTGCCGGCCTTAGGGGAAGTCAGTGGCTGGCCGCGCTCACCACGGTGGAGAAGCTGGTGGGATCGGCTAAGGCCAGCTGGGCCAGCATCTTGCGGTTGATGCGCACGTCGGCCTTTTTGAGGCCGCCGATCAGGCGGCTGTAGCTGAGCCCATTGAGGCGGGCCGCCGCATTGATGCGGGCGATCCACAGACGGCGGAAATCACGCTTGCGGCGGCGACGGTCGCGGTAGGAATTGCAGAGGGCCTTCATCACCCGCTGGTTGGCGGTGCGGAACAGGCTGCCGTTGCTGCCCTGGAAGCCCCGGGCCAGGCGCAGGATTTTGTTACGGCGTTTGCGGGCGACATTGCCCCTCTTGACGCGGGTCATGGAAGTAGGGAACTAAAGGGAAAGTGGAGTAGGTGGCAGCAAGGCGACTGGCGCCATGACCTCAGGCGTGGGGCAGCATCAAGGCCACGTTGCCCGCGTCCCGTTCGTCGACGCTGGCCATGGTGCCGAGATGGCGTTTGCGCTTCGGGCTCTTGTGGTCGAGCAGGTGGTTGAGGAAGGCGCGCCGGCGCATGAACTT
>JBIIRU010000311.1:0-3379 GCA_044341355.1 Cyanobium sp.
CTCCAGGCTCAGCTCATGGCCTGGCTTGCCGCGCAGCGCCGCCACCAGACCGGCCCTCAGCTGCAGCACCCGCACGAAGTCGTTGAAGTGGCCCGCCTGCAGTGAAGCGTCCTGGCGGTTGTCGCTGAAGGCCAGCAGCTTGCGGGCGTTATCGGGGATCTCCGCCTCCGGGAAGCTGAGTAGCTGGCGCAGCACCGCCAGGCTCAAGGTGGTGGTGGCCGAGCTGCGGCCCTCGGAATTCAGGCCGCAGAGCTTGCGGAACTCGCTGCCGCGCACGTTGTGTTCCACCCCACAGCTGGGGCAGAAGCGGAAACTGCCTTTGAGGAACCAGGCTGGGGTTCCGTCACTGCTCGTGCCTCCATCCGCTTTGATCCGGCAGGGGACAGGTGCGAACTCCCGGTAGGTCTTCTTGAGCACCAGCTCGCCGCCTTTGTCGGCTTCGAGCCAGCCATCGGGGAACCTGGCTTTCTCCAGATCCTCCACCTCGTAGGCGGCCTCTGCATCGGGCATCAGGTAGCCATTGACTACATCCCGTTCCCGCAGACTCGATTCATCGGAGAACTCGCGGGGCTCGAACCGCTCCGGCCTGCGGTTGTGCAGCTGCGCCCAGACCGGGTGGAATTCCTGGCCGCAACTGCGGCAGAACACCACCGGATAAAGCAAGGCCTGGCGACCGGCGTTGGGCTGGTATTTCTGGCCCTTGAGGGTGAGGTAGCGCCGGCCAGGTGCCTCCAGGCTGGAATGCACATCACCGCCGGCCGAGACGAACTGGTGCAGGCGGAAGGCAAAGAAGCGGCGGTTCGGCCCCACCTCCACCTGGTAGGCCGCCAGCAGAAACTGGCGCAAGCTGGTGAGCACCGCCTCGCGCACGCGCTGCCCGGCTTCTGAATCGGGGTCTGCATCCGCAGCCAGACGCCCGCTGGCCCTGGCGAGCTCCAGGGCTGCATCGTGCAAGGTGCGCGGCCGGCAGCGCACCCACTTCCCATCCGCTCGGCCGTCCTCCCGTTCCAGGCCGAGCCGCAACTCCACCCAGCGGGCCAGGGGGTGGTGGCGAAGATCATCCGGTGACCATGCGGCAGTGGTTTCCGGTGAATAGTCGCCATCGAGAGCTGAACCCAGTTCAGCGGCATCGGGCAGATCGCCAATAGTGAGGCGCTCCAGCGTCTCGGTGACGATGTTCTCAACCGGGATGCTGGTGCCGAACAACTTGCTCGCCACCTGGGCCACCGTGCCATTTCGCTCAGCGGCGGTGCCCTCCGAGGCCATGGTGGCGGAGGTGCCGATGCAGATCAGATCGGCATTCAGGCGCTGGCGCACCCGGCGCACCAGCAGGGCCACATCAGCGCCCTGGCGCCCCCTGTAGGTGTGAAGTTCATCCAGCACCAGGAACTCCAGGCCCTGGGCATCGCTGATCACCTTCTGATCCAGCGGATCCTGGCGGGTGAGGATGTACTCCAGCATCACGTAGTTCGTGAGCAGGATGTCGGGAGGATCGTTCTTGATCTTTTCCCGCTCTTCCTCGCTCTCCTGGCCCGTGTAGCGCGCAAAGGTGACACGGGGACCATCGGGATAACCCCAGCCGAGGTATTTCTGCAGCTCCTCAATCTGGCTGTTGCAGAGGGCATTCATCGGGTAGATTACGATTGCCCGGATCCGCTTGCTCTGGTCGCCGCGTTCGCGTTCCTCCAGCACCCGATTGATGATCGGGATCATGTAACCCAGCGATTTGCCGGAACCCGTGCCGGAGATCACCACCAGGCTGCCGCCTGCGCGGGCGATCACGATCGCTTCCCGTTGATGGCGGTGCAGCAGCAGCTCCACCCCATCTCCCCTGTCCTTGCCCCAGCGGAAGATCCGGCTGCATTCGGGGTGTAGGAGACCCTCCTCCACCAGAGCACTGATGCTGCCGCCGCCCACGAAGCTGGGGTTGAGCTGGATCAGCGGCGAGGGCCAGAACTCACCCTCCCGGTAGCGGCCATCCACAAAGTCCCGTAGATCAGGCGCCTTGATCTGCGTAAAGCTCCGGCTGAACTGCCCGTAGTCCTCGACGACCCGGTCGCGGAAGGAGAAAACGTCCATCAGCGGGCAGCCTCAAGAAGGTGGTGGTCCGCCTGGAGCGGCGGGACTGGCATGGGGGTGAGGGGACGCTTTGGCCAGTCTGCACCTTACGGAAGCGAGGCGGCAGCACATCAGAAGCACTTGCAACCGCAAGTCTTGGATCTATGCACGGAGCGCATAATTTGAGCCCTCCAGCTGTTGCGGGCCGCCACCCCTCCCCCTTTCTCCGCCCCGCTTGAGGGCAGGGCCGCAAGCAGATCCAGCTCCCTGCACCCAATCCCCCTTCATCAGCCGCCGGCAGCTACCACCAGCGGGCCTGCCCGAAGCTGGCTCAGCCGGGAGATCAGATCAGCGATGGAATCGTCCTTGGCGGGCTGATTCTTGTTGCTCACCAGTTGGCGGCCGACCACGTGGGCGCCGAGGTGGGCCAGCTGCAGCCTCAGGGCTGTGAGCACGGTGTGGCCGCCACCGCCGGAGTGGGTGGCGATGGCCACGGGGCGGCCATTGAACAGGGCCCGAAAGTCATCGCCTTGCATCGACAGCCAGGCGATGGCGCTGGTGAGCACCGGCGGGATTGAACCGTTGTATTCCGGCGTGCAGATCACCCAGCGCGGCACGGAGACCAGACGGTCCTGCAGCGCCGCCAATGCCGCCGGTGTGCCGGCCGCGTGGGTACGGGGAGTGAACAGTGGCAGGTCAATGGCGGTCAGATCGAGCACTTCGGCGCTCTGGCCCTGCTCGCGGGCGGCAGCCGCGAAGCGCTCCGCCAGCAGCAGATTCTGGCCGTTGCTGGCGGCGATCACCAGCACATCACAGGTCGGCGTCGGAGTTGGCGTCACGGAGTTGCTTAAACCAAGAACCCCTACCATGCCTCAAAGACGATCCGCGGCCCAGCGAAGGCCTCAGACCGGCGTGGCGTCGCGCACACTCTCGAACAGGTCGAGATCCCAGGCCACCAGATCGCGGCGAATGGCGTCAGCACGGGAACGGGGCAACAGCCGGGCTAGATCCTCCCCGGTGACAACCCCCGCCAGGTCACCGCCCTCCTCTCGCAGGAACTCCAGGGCATGCCAGGCCAGGATCGCCGCACCAACGGCGGTGGGATAGGAGATGTAGGTGGCGCCGGCATAGGGGCTGCCCAGCAGGCCCCGGTAGCGCAGGTAGCTGAGGCCGACGGTCTCGATCGTCACCTGTCGGTCGTTGCGCACGTTTTCTGTGTAGCGGATCTCAGCGGCGGCGGCGAAGTGGGCGCGGCGGATGACGCCATCGCGCAGATATTCTTCGATGCGGCGCGGTTTATTCATGCCCGGCAGGATTGCCC
>JBIIRU010000313.1:0-3369 GCA_044341355.1 Cyanobium sp.
GGATCCCGTTCGAGGGTGTGAACGGCACCGGTGCTGAGCAGCCGGGCGATTTCCAGGGCCAGGGCCCCCGTGCCTCCCCCAATATCCCAGACGAGGGAATCGGCCCGGGGCCTGAGGTGGGCTAGCAGCATCACCCGCAGCTCCATGGGGGTTGGGCTGAAGCCCGGAGCATCTTCAAAGACACCATCGGGGAGACCCGGGGTGACGAAATCCCAGTGATATTCGTCGGGCAGGGGGATTAAAGCGGGGCAACCACCCACAAGGTATCAGCGATCTGGCCAGGCCACTGATGCCGTTGATCCAGCAACCAGCTGGTGCGTTCCCCATCCAGCCGCTCGCCGGGAATCAGTAGGGGGATACCAGGCGGATAGGGAACCAGGGGGCGGGCCGCAATCGCCCCCGTGGCCTCCTGCAAGGGAAGCTCAACGGCCTGGGCCCGCCAGGCGACCCCCAGGGGCAAAGCGAGGCTGGCGACCAGGGGAAAGGGCGGCGCCGCAAAGGGGGGCAGGGGCGCACCGCCCAGGGCGGCACGCAGGGCCAGGAGCTGGCGGCCCAAACGCCGTTCGAGGCCCGGTGGGGGGCGCAGGCCGAGGCAGAAGGTGAGGCTGCCCGGCTCGGGCAGCTCGGCGATTACGCCCCGCTCCAGCAGCCAGGCGTCGGCCTCCAGGCCATTGATGCCCATGGGGGCTGTGGCCAGCACCAGCCGCAGGGGATCGTCGTTGCGGACGAAGGGCAAATCCAGCGCTTCCAGCCGTTGGCGCAGCTCCAAGGCGCGCCGTTTGGCCCGGCGACGACGGCGCTGCCCCGCGGCCGAAAGGCCATCGTCAAGGGCGGTGGCACAGGAGGCCAGCAGCAGGGCGCTGGGGCTTGAGGTCTGAAGCCAGAGCAGGGAGCGCTCCAGGGACTGGTGATCAATGCGGGGACCCTGGACCAGCAGAACGGCGCTCTGGGCCAGGCCGCTGGCGGCCTTCTGCAACGAGAGCACCACCAGATCGGCCCCGGCGGCCAGGGCGGAGCCATCGCCATGGGCCTGGTCCACCAGCACCGGTAGCCCCCTCGCACCGCCAGCGCTGCCATGGGCAAGGGCCACCAGGGCCGCTAAATCAGCCCCCCGCCCCTGGTAGGTGGGATCGACCAGCACCAGGGCCGCGACGGGACCCTGGCTAAGGGCGGCTCTCAGCACCTGGCCAAGGTGCTCGGGCGGGGGCGGCAGCCAATGGCCGCTGATGGGATCCAGGGGCAGCCCGTAAAGCAGCGGCTGCAGGTCACCGAGCACACAGGCATGGAGCAGGGAGCGGTGCAGATTGCGGGGCAACAGCACCCGCGAGCCGGGCGGACATAGCCCCAGCAGGGCCGCCTGCAGCAGCCCCGAAGCGCCATTTACCCCGAACCAGCAGGCATCGGCTCCCAGGGCCTTGGCGGCCCGCCGCTGGGCTTCGGCCACAGCTCCTTGGCTTTCGAGGGGACCGCCGAAGGCCGGCAGTTCGGGCAGGTCCCAGGATCCAGGCCGTTGGCGCAGCAAACGCCGCAGCTCTGGGGCCAGGGCCGCACCTCGGCCATGGCTGGGCAGATGCAACGGCAGGGGCGCCGATTGCCGTAATGCCGATTGCCGCAATAAGGCCAGCAGTGGCTGGGCAATCCCCGCACCCCTTGCCCCAACCATGGTGCCCCGTACGTCTTCCTAGAGTTTGCTCACCCCTGGCCCCTGGCCTTTGACCTTCGCTGCCGCGTCTGCGCCTGCCCCCTCAGCGCCTTCTGTGTCAACGGCGCCTCGCCCCGCCCCAGGGCCGCCGCAGCGCAGCCGCCTGGACGTGGGCCCCGGCGCCGAGCCCGATCCCGCAGCCTCGCCGGCAGAGCGAGCGGACGACGACGAAGCCCCCAGCTACGACCCCCAGGCGGACTTGCGCTGGCTGCTGCTGCGCCCCTGGATCCTGATCAGCCGACTGCTGGTGGTGCTTTGGCAGCTCGGAACCCTGGCCCTGGTGTTGGTGAGCCAGTCCCGTAGCCGGGATCCCAGACTGCAGAAGCGGCTGGCCCGGCGCATCCTTACCACCTTGAGCGGCCTGGGGCCCTGTTTCATCAAGGTGGGCCAGGCGCTTTCCACCCGCCCCGATCTGGTGCGACGGGACTGGCTTGAAGAACTGACGCGCCTGCAGGACGATCTGCCCGCCTTTGATCACGCCACTGCCCTCAAAGTGATTGAGGCGGAACTGGGGGCCCCGGCCGAGAGCTTGTTTGATGAATTCCCCGATTACCCAATGGCAGCAGCCAGTCTGGGGCAGGTCTACAAGGCGCGATTAGCCGATGGCCGTTTTGTAGCGGTGAAGGTGCAACGGCCCAATCTGCCGTTCATATTGAGAAGGGATATGGCCATCATCCGGGCCCTGGGGGTGATCGGAGCCCCCTTCCTGCCCCTCAATCTGGGCTTTGGACTGGGGGACATTATCGATGAATTCGGGCGCAGTTTGTTCGCCGAAATCGACTACTACAAAGAAGCCAATAATGCCGAGTATTTTGCCCAACTCTTTGCCAACCATCCTGAGGTAACTGTGCCGCGGGTGGAGCGTTCCCTGAGTCGGAGGCGAGTGCTCACTACCCAATGGATCCATGGCGTCAAACTCCAGAGTCGCCGCGAGTTGGAAGCCCACCACCTGGATCCGGCGGCCCTGATCCGCACCGGGGTGGTGGCGGGATTGCGCCAGCTGCTGGAATTCGGCTATTTCCATGCCGATCCCCATCCAGGCAACCTGTTTGCCCTGTCGGGCCGCACCGGCGACTTAGGCCACATGGCCTATGTAGATTTCGGCATGATGGATTCGATCAGTGATAAGGACAGGCTTACCCTGACCGGGGCGGTGGTGCATCTAATCAACCGGGATTTCGAGGCCCTGGCCTTGGATTTTCGTCGGCTTGGTTTTCTCAACCCCACGGCCGATCTCAAACCGATTGTCCCCGCCCTGCGGGAGGTGTTGGGCGGCGCTCTAGGGGAAAACGTCGGCGCCTTCAACTTCAAGGCGATCACCGATCGTTTCTCGGAGTTGATGTATGACTACCCCTTTCGGGTGCCAGCCCGCTTTGCCCTGATCATCCGGGCGGTGGTCAGCCAGGAGGGGCTGGCGATGCGGCTGGATCCTTCCTTTCGCATCATTCGGGTCGCCTATCCCTACGTGGCCCGCCGCCTGCTGGCCGGGGACACCGCCGAGATGCGCGAGAAATTGCTGGAGGTGCTGTTCGATGCCAGCGGGCGACTGCGCATCGAGCGCCTCGAGAACCTCCTGGCGGTGGTTGAGGGGGATGGCACCCAGGTGGACCTGCTGCCGGTGGCCCGCGATGGCCTGCGGTTGCTCTTCGGCAAAGAGGGCAGTGGCC
>JBIIRU010000314.1:0-3354 GCA_044341355.1 Cyanobium sp.
CGTCAACAGATTTCTGGCCAACAAGTGGAACTTGGATTCCATTAACGACAAACTCTTCGTCCAAGGCAGTCGCAAGATTGCCCGCAAGGTGTTGGATGTCGATTCCAAGGTGGTTGATGGGGTTGTAAACCTCACCGGCTTGCTCACCCTGGGCAGTGGCGAGGGTCTCAAGTATTTCGAAACCGGCCGGGTCCAGTTCTATGCCCTGATCGTCTTCGGCGGTGTCATAGCCATGGTCGTCCTGTTTGGAGCCTTCGGCTAAGCGCCTGAGCGGCTTAAGCACCACCCCTGCGATACGGTCGAATTCTCAATCAGCTCGGCATTCAGGTCATCAAGCCACCTTCTTATTCGTTGTACCCACAGCGATGGGCCCATAAATGGGTTGACTGCCTGCATCACCTGGCGATGAGCCGTAGATAAACTCTACAGCTGCGATTGGACCGGCCGAGTAGATTTCTAGCCTGACTTACCGCCAGCAAAGGCGACATGAGGGGGTTTGCCCTGATCTTTTGGGCGCCCGCAGACCCCATTCAAGAACGCACCAGTATCAAGCAAGGATTGGGGCATGGCCCAGCAGCCGATCTATCAGCTGTATCTGCTTAGGCAAGCAAACGGTCTCTAGATCGAAGCGTTTCACCACGCTGATTCGAGCCGCCTGACGGATTTGGGTAAAACGCTCTGGGCTGTTCAAAACCTGCGAAACAGTCTCCACAAGGGCTTGCTGATCAAAAAAGTCCACCAGCAGGCCATTTTCTCCATTGCAGATTACCTCTTGCACCGGTGGTGTCGCACTCCCCACCACCAAAGCTCCTGCTGCCATAGCCTCCAAACAACTCCATCCCAGCACAAAAGGATAAGTGAAATAAACATGACAGGCGCTAACTTGCAGCAGAGTGAGATAATCGCTATAGGCGAGTTTGCCGGTAAAATATACCCGGTCTAAATCGAGATCATCATTCACCTCCTGCAGAATGAGGTCTTTCCAGCTTTGACCCTCGGGTGCAGCGGCTCCATAGCTGACTCCGTGACCGCCCACAATCACAGTTATGGCGTTTGGGCATCTTTGCTGGATCGAGGGCAATGCCCGCATGAACCGGTGGTAGCCACGGTAAGGCTCAAGGTTGCGGTTCACAAAAGTGAGTACAGGATCGCCATGGCGAATATCTGGACCTTGGCGGCCGAGGCGCAGGTTTGCGCCTGGATTGGGCACCACCTGGCTGGTATTGATTCCATCATGGATCACCTCGATGCGATCCCTGGCCCAGGCGGGGTAAGTGCTGGCCTGGAAATGGGTGGGCGATAGAGCGGCGGTCATGTTTTCGAGGCCCATCAGGCTTGGACCTGATTTGGCGGTCACTCGCGCTGCTGACTGCCAATCCGCAAGCGAAAATTCGGGGTCAAATCCCACATCCAAACCGGCGCTCCTATAGAAAAATTCCAGGAAGTGCAGTTGGGGAACTTGGGGCCAGATGTGATGCAGAAACAACATCTCACCCCAGCCGGGATGTCCAACAATTAGATCGGGGCACCAATTATCTCGTTTGAGCTTAAAAGCCGCCGCCGCAGCCGCTTCGCCTCTAATCAGCTTGGTTTCGGTGTCATGGGCCCACGGGTGGGCATCAAGGCAGGTGCCCCGTTGGGCTTGCCACTTCTCCAGTACCACTCCCTGGGTGGCGTATGGCAGGCCTTTTTGAGCTTGCCTGAGGGCCTTCACGCTGTGGTCGCGCTGGGCCAATGCCGGTGCCAGGTGTTTGAACTGCCCAGGAAAGTTTTGATGAACAAAGAGGATGTTCAAGCGCTTCACCTAGCCGATGATTGAAGCTGAGCTTGCCTCAATCTCTTGCCTTTGGGCTGAACTATAGAATGCGATAGTGGTCTGGGAAATGCCTGTAAGGGCTTGCAATGGGCGACTCATCCTCCAGCTCTGGGATTGCGGCCATGATTTCGGCGGATACATGCGGCGACCCTCCAACTGCCAGTGCTCGTGCTGGTCCAGTAGCACCGCGCTCTGCAGCAGGGTAAACGCCGCATCATTGGCAAAGACACTGACGACGCAGGTGCAAGGATCGGGCCAACGTCAAATAAAAGGCCCTCGGCCTGAGCAAACCCGAGCAGGGGGCTACCCATGCCCCGCTGGAAAAAAGAGAACTAGGGATGAATAGAATTTTGGGTGGGAGGCTGGCAAGGCAAACGGTAAATGGTCGCTTTGCTGATCTAGCTGCAACCTGCTCAAGCTAGTCAGAGAAATCACGGCAATGACCTGAGATAGCCAGGGAAGCCAAATTCCCGCATCTGGCACCGAAAACAGCACTCCTCAGGCAGCGTTCTCAAGGTCTAAGGGAACCATCAGCCGACCGGAGCCTGCCAGGCCAGCCTGCGCCAGCGAGGCGAGGTGGATCATTCAACAGCCAACTGCAGTCCTTGGGCTGGCAAGAAGCTCCTCAGCCGCTGGACCCCTGGAAACTTCAAATGGAGTCCTCCCCCCGGCCCCTCCTTCCCTCTCCCCCCCAAGCCCCCTCACCCCCAACACCACCAACCCCCAAAGGCTGACGCCCTTGACCCACCGTGGCGTAAGCGAGCAAAGCGAGCGTGCCCCGGTGGGGCAAGGGCGTCAGCCACCAACTGTGTGCCAACCCCCATCGGCTCCAAGCCAAAGGGGCTGCCATTTCTACACTCCATCCAGATGATCCCTGTGATCTGTGCCCTTCCCCTGGCTGAGTGCCGCGATCCTGTTCCCGATCGCCAGCGCGCTATTCATCCCGTTCATCCCGGACGAGGGTGACGGCAAGACCGTGCGCTGGTATGCCCTTGGCGTGGCGCTGATCACCTTTCTGCTGACGGTTGGGGGGTACGTGACCGGCTACGACCCGGCCGTTTCTGGCCTGCAACTGGTGCAACGGGTGCAATGGCTGCCCCAACTCGGCCTGGCTTGGTCGGTTGGCGCCGACGGCCTGTCGATGCCCCTGATCCTGCTGACCAGCTTCATCACAGCGCTAGCAGCCCTGGCCGCCTGGCCAGTGAGCTTCAAGCCCAAGCTCTTTTACTTCTTGCTCCTGGCTATGGACGGCGGTCAAATCGCTGTCTTTGCAGTCCAGGACATGTTGCTGTTCTTTCTGGCCTGGGAGCTGGAATTGCTGCCTGTTTATCTGCTACTGGCAATCTGGGGCGGCAAAAAGCGTCAATATGCCGCAACAAAATTCATTCTCTATACCGCCGGCAGCTCTCTTTTCATTCTGCTGGCAGCCCTGGCCATGGGCTTTTTCGGAGGGGGTACGCCCAGTTTCGAATACAGCGCTTTGATGGCGAAGGATTTTGGCAGCAAATTCCAGATGCTCTGCTATGCGGGTCTTCTGA
>JBIIRU010000316.1:0-3337 GCA_044341355.1 Cyanobium sp.
GCTCGCGGTTGTCCTGGTTGTGGAGCACCACCTGCACCGTGGCGAGTCGCTGCTCCAGCCCCTGGCGATCGCCGGCGATTGCCAGTCCCCCTTCGCTGCCCGCCTCGCTGTCGTAACGCCAGCTGCTCCAGGCCAGAAAGGCTTCACCCAAATCGCCGCGATTCTCCCAGTGGCCGCTATCGATTAACCCCTGCAGGCCCGCGCCATAGGCCCCAGGCGCCGAACCGAAGACCCGGGAGGCATGGCCCTCGCGCTTGGCGGCAGCAGCCAGAGGATTGTCAGCCTCCTGCTCGTTGAGATTCGCCACCAGCTGGCAGGCGGTGTTAACCCAACGCACCAGCTGGGGAAAAGCATCCCGAAACAAACCGGAGATGCGCAGGGTCACATCAACTCGCGGGCGCCCCAATAGGGAAAGCGGAATCACCTCCAGATCCACCAGACGGCGGCTGGGACCATCCCACACGGGCCGTACGCCCATCAGGGCCAGGGCCTGGGCAATGTCTTCGCCGCCATTGCGCATCGTGGCCGTGCCCCACACCGACAACACCAACACCCGTAGATCTTCGCCCTCCTCCTGGCGGTGCAGTTCAAGCAACAATTCGGCACTGCGGCGACCCAGATCCCAGGCGGCTTCGGTTGGCAGACCGCGGAGATCGACGCTGTAGAAGTTCCGACCTGTCGGCAGAACATCGGGTCGCCCGCGGCTGGGGGCACCGGAGGGGCCTGCGGCGATGCGGCCGCCCCCGAGGGCGTGCAAAAAGGCATGGCGCTCGGCTTCGGCGCAGGCCAGCATGCGCGGCAGTAGTTGGTCGCGCAAATGCCGCAGGGCCCGCTGGCTGCAGACCCCAGGAACCAAAGGGACCGGGGCCGGAATGGTCCGCTCCTCAGGTTTTGCATCCGCCGCCGTCAGCCTTGGCCGCGCCAACTCTTGGCGCACCAAATCCAGGGCCCAGGCCTCCAACCAAGCCACCCCATCACCAACACACCGCACCGACTCCGCTGCTGGCGCGCAGAAAGACTGGGGGGAGGCCAGGGCCAGCTGGGCCCAGCGACCAGTGTCGGCCGGACTAAGCCGCTGCTCTTCTGGATCGCTCCAGGGGTCGAGGTCCAATCCCAGATCCTCGGCCAGGGCCTGGGTCAGACCAGGGTTACCGGCCTGGGGAGCCCGCGCCAAACAAAGCAACAATTCGGCCAGGAGATCTTGCTCAGGTAAGCAGCCATAAACATGGAGTCCCAGGCGAATCTGGGCTTCCTTGAGTTCGCATAGATAGCCATCCGCCGCTGCCAGCCGCTCTTCCAAACCGTCAGCCGTACCCAGGGGCAACTCCAGCGCTTCGAGCCGCTCGGCCAACAAGCTGCGCAGTCGGCCGGCGCGCTCCCCCCCCAGCTGGGTCGCCTGCCAATACTCATCCAGCAGGGCCTCCAGCTCCTGGAGACCCCCATGCAGGCCGGCCCTACCAAGCGGCGGGGTGAGATGGTCGAGGATCACTGCCTGGGCCCGGCGTTTGGCCTGGCTGCCCTCGCCGGGATCGTTGACGATAAAGGGATAGAGATGGGGCACCGGGCCCAGGGCCCATTCCGGGAAGCAGTTCCCAGATAGCCCCACCGCCTTGCCCGGCAGCCATTCGAGGTTGCCATGTTTACCTACATGCACCACCACCTGGCTGCCGTGGCTCTGGCGCATCCATAGGTAGTGGGCCAGGTAGGCGTGGGTGGGCGGCAGATCGGGGCTGTGGTAACAGAGACTGGGATCGCGGTCGTAGCCCCTTTGCGGCTGGATCAACACCAGCACCGATCCGCAGGCGATTCCCCGGATTGGGAAAGCGGGGCCGCTGGGCCGCTGCTCCAGGTCCCGATCGTGCTGGGGAGGCCCCCAGACGGTCTCCAAAAGCTGGCGTCCCGCCGCAGGCAGGGTCCTGTACCAGCACTCATAGGCCGCCAGGGGCAGGTGGTCCAGGGCCGGCCTGTGGTCGCTTTCAGGATCGTTGCTGCGGCCGGCCAGCAGCCTGTCCATCAGGGCCGCCCCATCGGCGGGGAGTGCCAGGGGATCCCCCAGGTCGTAGCCGGCTTCAGCCAGCCAGCCCAGCATCAGGGCCGTACTGGCTGGGGTGTCCAGGCCCACCCCATTGGCCAGGCGCCCATTGCGGTTGGGGTAGTTTGCCAGCACCAGGGCCAGTCGGCGCTGCGCCACCGGTGTCTGGCGCAACTTCACCCAGGCGCTGGTGAGTTGGGCGATCCAGGCCAGCCGTTCCTCGTCGGGGCAAAGCCGTTGCAAGGCAGTCAGCAAGCGACTGCTGCTGCCGGCCGTTTCTTTGAACGCCCCCACGCGGGTGATGATGCGGCCATCCAGTTCGGGCAAGGCCACTTGCAGGCTCAGGTCCAGGGGACCAAGGCCAATGCTGCTGTCCTGCCAGCTCTGACGGGGCCGGGTGCTCGAAAGCACCTGCAGCACCGGCACCCCTAACCGCTCCCACAGGGGCGCCCCCAACCCCGCCTCCTCAAAGCGCACCGAAGCAAAGCCCGTAGCGCAGAGCACCGCCTGGACCCCTTCACTGCCGAACCAATCCGCCACCGCCTGCTGCACGACCGGTTCCCGCAGGCTGCTCACCCAGAGCGCCCTGGGTACCAGGCCCTGCTGGCGCAGGGCCTGCAAGGTCGCCCCCATGAAGGCCAGGTCGCCCGCCTGCATCAGAGAGCGATACAGCAGCACCCCCACCCGGGGCCCGTCCTGCTGTTGCCAATCGTGGCGCTCCGGATCGTTGCTCGGGATCACCAGAGGCACCGCCGGCTCCTCACCGGCCAACAGGGAATTCCAGCTGCCCAGCACCAGACGCAGATTCGCCGGTCCCCCCTCACGCCAACAGCGGCCCAAAGCCACGGCTAGGGGCAACGGCAAGGTACTCAGGGCCGCCAGCTCCTGCTCCTGTTCCGCCGTGCCCGCCATGACCAGCAGATGGCGCCGGCGGCCTCGGCCCCGCTTGGCGACCCAGCGTTGCAGGCGTTCGAGGCCATAGCTCCAGTGCCCCCGACCGCCCAGCAGCCTCACGGCCACGAGCTGAGTATGAGAAAGACTGCGGCCGACGTAGTGGTCGATGGCGGCAGGGTGGCTGAGGGCCGCCAAAGGCAGGGCCCGTATCTCCCCAGTGAGCCACTCGGGTTCGGCGGCCAGCAGGCCATCGAGGGCCGCCAGGTCCGTGGCGGCACTGCTCAAAAAGACCACGGGAGCTGGGGGCTGTTCGATCAACCCCCCCAGTTCCGGAGTGGCGAAGAGGTCCCCAGGGACGGCGGCAAGGCGATGCATAGCCCCATCTTGCAGTGCGCGATGAGAAGATCGAGC
>JBIIRU010000317.1:0-3319 GCA_044341355.1 Cyanobium sp.
AGCCGCCGGGATCTGGAGCCGGTGGTTTTCTCTATGCTGTTTCAACGGTTTCCAAAGCTGAGCAAGGAGGAGATTCTGATGATCGCCGGGTTGCCGCTGCAGGAATTGCGCCACACCCGCGCGGTGCAGGAGATCCTGGAGGAGGGTCGCCAGGAAGGAAGGCAGGAGGGAAGACAGGAGGGCAGGCAGGAGGGCAGGCAGGAAGGCCGTCAAGAAGGCCGTCAAGAAGGCATTCTGGAAGGGCGCGAGGAGGGACTGGAAGTCGGTCGGCAGCAGGAAGCCGCTGCCCTGGCAATTCGCCAGCTCTGCCGCCGCTGCGGGAGCCTCGGTGATGACAGCCGGGAGCGGCTCTCCTCCCTTCCCCTGCAGCAGTTGGAGCAGCTGGCCGAGGATCTGCTCGATTTCAGCAGCCCGGGCGACCTGCAGGCCTGGCTGGCCGCCAACGCGGGCGGCTGAGCCAAGGGCCCTCGTCCCCCATCGGCCTTCTCGCCACAGCACGGCCGGCGCTCCGCGCCGCACCAGCTCCGGCTCGAGCAAGGCTTTCCCGGAGACCCGCGTCACAGTCCCCATCGGCCGCCGTGGTCGGCCGGTGCGGAAGCCCCGGCTGATACCCCTGTGCACTGCCCTCTCCGTCGCCCGCAAGCTGCAGGCGGCGGGGATAGGCACCGTTTCGGTGCTCTGAGGCGGCTGCGCCGCCCTGGGCGGGCCCCTGCGGAGCCCCGCACCACGGACGCACAGGGAGGCCTCAGGCCGCCTCCAGCCCCAGGTGCTCGACATAGGGAAGGAAATCCCTGTCGCTGAACAGCAGGGGCAGGTTGGCCTCGATGCAGGCGGTGGCGATGATGCCGTCGATGGTTTTGCGCACCGTGATGCCGCGTCGACGCAGCTCCCGGTAATTCTCGGCGGCCTTCCAGGCATTGCGGGGCCCGAGCATCGGCAGCGGGGCCAGGGAGCGGAACAGCTGGCGGGCGGTGGCCACGTCACGGTCCTGGCGGAAGCCCTGCACCACCTCCACCAGGATCAGGTCACCGATCGCGATCGGTATGAGCCCGAGCAGGCCATCGAGGCGCTCCACCTGCGGGGTGCTGACGCCATTGAAGAAATCGATCCAGACCGAGGAGTCGACAACGATCACGACGACTCCGCCTCCACCGCTGGTTCGTCCCGCGGATCCGCGTCGAGCCGCTGGGCTTCCAAATCCCCCTCCCAGGGCAGCCGGCCGCGGAACGAGCGGATCCCGGCCTGCTGCTGCAGCCGCACCAGGGTGCGCAGACCCAGCTCCACCGCCTCGCGCTTGCTGCGGGCCCCACTGGCTTGCATCGCCTGTCGCATCAGGGCGTCGTCGATGACGATGTTCGTGCGCATGCTCTGGCTGCCGCGGGCGCGGATCCCTAATGATGTGTATAGGATAGGGCAGCTATACACATCGGGGCTCTGGCGAGAGTCGGCGGCCAGGAGCTGCAGGTGGCCCATGGCGCGGGGGAGGTGGGTGTGAGCGCAGCAAAGGCCCACCGTGTCACCCAGGTCGCGGGGGCCGTGGGGCAGTGGGCCGATGTTGTGCGGATCGTGCGGCCGTTGGCTCGGGGCAGGCCTTGCCAACGGGGATCGCCGATCACCGGAGCGGGTCTGGACCCTTCTTGCACTCCCGCTGGAATCCCTTCCAACGGCTCTGACGGTGAAGGGTGCTGGGGGGGAGAAACAGCCGGGACGGACGCCAACGTTGGTGTTGACATTGTCCGGGTGGTTGCTGTTCCGGAAGGCGGCGCGGGCGTTGTGCGGATTGTTGATCCACGAGCCCCCGCGCAGCAGCTGGGCGACCCGCCCTCACGGCTCAATCAAGCACATGGGCTAGACGAACAGGGCGATTGAAACAAAATAATTTCTGGCGCCTGCGGCGCCAAAGGGCAACAGCCAAACAGCCTCAAGCCAGCACCCTCAAGCCAACAGCCAAGGGTAAAACAACAGCCAAGTGCAAAGGGATAAAGGGATTAAGTGTAAAGAAATAGTCCTGGGGGGGAGAAACAGCCGGGACGGACGCCAACGCTGGCGCCGACACCGTCCGGGAGGTTGCCGACCCGGAAGGCGGCGCGGGCGCTGTGCGGAGCGTCGATCCACGAGCCCCCGCGCAGCAGCTTCATCTGTTGTTCGCTGGGCACCTCGGCCAGCCCCAGATCGGGCCCTTTCAGGGCGCCGCCATCCCCAGGCGCTCCACTTACAGGATCTCGATGCCATTGGTCAGCGCACCACTCCATTAGCTGCCCGTGCATCTCCGCCAAGCCCCAGCGGTTCACCAGCCCAAAGAAGCCGATCGGCACCGGACGTTTCATGTAGTCGCCGCGCCGACCTCTGCCGTAGATGTAGTTGCCGTCGTAACGCGCCCAGCTCGGATCCAACGTGGCGCCGAAGTGAAAAGGCGGAGACGTGGGCGCTTCCGCTGAGGAAGCCTTCATCGCCCGGCAGGCCGCCTCCCACTGGCTCTCGCTTGGCAACGCCAGCTGCACCGCTTGGGAGCCCAGCCCTGGATTCTCTTCCGCCCACTCAGGCCATTGGGAGGCCAGCCAACCATTGAGCGCCTCCAGCCATTGCTGGCACTGGTTCCAGCTGACGCTATCCACCGGCAAGGCGCCCGGTTGTCCATGGCGTTCCCAGGAATCCTCCTCCCGGAAGGTGCCCGGAGACGCCTCCAGCTGGACCCGCTGATCCTCGGCCACCCCCTCCACAACCGCACGCCACTGCGCCTGGCTGATCGGATGACGCACCATCGCGTAGCTCCCCAGCCGCACCTTCCGCAATGCCTCCACATCCACTCCCTCGCATTTCTGGCGAAAGCTCCGCTCTGAATACACGGCACGGCCCACCTCCTCACTAGGCGAACCGATCTCGTAGTCCCCGCCTTCCACCACCACCAGCTCCAGTTGTTCGCCAGCTGGCAACAGCAGCTTCCACACCTCACGCTTCACCACCTCGCTGCGGATCCGCAGGCCGCTTCCTTCCTCCTCGGCCGTGAGCGTAAGCATCAACACCCGCCGACCGGGGCCGCTGCCCAACAGAGGAAGGTCGGCTGAGGCCGCCAGTTGCAGGCCTCTTGATGCCCCCTGCAGCAAAGGTAAACGGGCGTCGTGCTCCGCCCAGCCGGGGGCCGTTCCGCTGTCGCAAGGCCGCCGACGCAGCTCCTGCTCCACCAAATCCTGACGGCTGCGGGCAATCAGCTCCTCGCCCATCCCTTCCAGTCGGCCCGCTGCGGCCAGCTGACTCACATACGCATCCACCGCCTCGGTCACTTCCGCCACCACTGCTGGATCCAGATCCAACGCAATTT
>JBIIRU010000052.1:0-11443 GCA_044341355.1 Cyanobium sp.
TGTCAGCGATCTCACCCATGGTCTGGGGCTCCTTTGGCTTGATCCTGGGGCTGCGGCTGACTCCCGTTCGTGCTGAGGTCGATGGGCCGGGGCGCACTGTCCCCAGGCGGTGGGGTTGTCGCGGCTGCAAGTCCGTTGCCGTTGCCGCCTGGTGGCGGTGGCGGCGTGCCCAGCAGATCTTTCGATTTATCGATCAGCTCCTGCTGCTTCTTGGTGAATAGTTCTTGCATTGCCCCGCGTGGCGACTGAGGCGAGAGGGGTGCGGAATGAGCTGCAGATCTGCAGCATTCTTCACAATGGCGCCTGAATCGTCCGAACAAAGCGGTATCAGTCCGCCTGCGAGCACTAGCTCGTTACTTGCTCTGGCTCAGCCCCGGGCGTACACCGCCAGGGCCGCCTGCAGCCGCTCTTGATGCTCCTGGCGCAGCTCCGCCGGTGCTTCGATGCGGATGCCGGCCCCGAAGCCAAACAGCCAGTTGCGCAGGTCGATGTCGCGCTCCACGGTCCAGGGGGGTAGGTCAAGCTCCACCGGATAGGGGTGGGTGTCTGAGGGGCTGCCGGGCTCCAGCACATGCGGCGCATTTTGGTGGTGCCACCAGTGCTCGCCGGCAAGGGGCTTGGAGAAGCGGGTGTGCTCGATCGGGTAGCGCTGCAGGCCCTCGCGGATGAAGGCAAAGCACCAGCTCTGGCAGCAGCAGCGCAGTGTCACCAGTTGCTTGCCGCGAAGCTGGGCGTTGGGGCTGGTCAGCCGCAGTTGGCTCTTGATGTCGCTGCCGAAGTAGATGCCGCCGCTGTGGTGCAGCAACAGCTCCAGGCGCCGCAGGGCCTGGCTGTGGGCCTCGTCGCTACGCCGGTTGCCCCGTTCGCTGCGGCGCAGGGCGAGGCGATCCAGCCGCTCGCAGCGGATCAACCCCTCCTCCTGGCCGGGGCTGTCCTCCTCGAACACCAGATACCAGCCGACGTTGTGGAACAGCAGCTGCAGCGGCCAGACCCGAAATGAACCGTTGGGGCTGTCCGCAAAGGAGCCCACCGAGGCATAGCGCTCCAGCTCGATCCGCCGCCGTTCCACGATCGCCGTTTCCAGCGCCTCGGCCTGGCGCTCGGCGGCCAAGGAATCGGGCCGCACCAGGGCGCTGCTCACGATCGAGCGGTTGGCGAACGCCCGCACCGGGGAGGTGCCGTCCACCGCGATGCCTCCCCAAGCGAGCCGCTGCTCCAGCTCCCGCAGCAGATCCTGGGCGGTGGGATCAGCCAGCCGGCCGGCGGCCTGGCTCACCACCCCATGGATCTCCCGCAGCCGGTGGGCCGACAGCAGGGCGGTGCCGATGGCGTAGCCATGGCGCACGTTGTCGCGCGGGGGCCGGAAGCCGTGGGGGTGAGCAGCTTCTCGATGTCCTTGCGCAGGGTGGCCGCCTCTGAAGGCAGGTAGGCACCAGGGATGGCCTCGGTGCGCTCGATCAGGTGCTCCGGCAGGGGCAAACCCTCGGCCTGATCAAAGGGCTGCTGCAGCAGATGGCGCAGCAGGGTGAACACCCGCACGAAGACTGGCGCGTCGCCCGGGGGCGGGAAGCCGCCGTTCACCCCGCCGGGCCAGGGGCCTGTGGCGGGCGGCTCGGGATGGGGTGGCGGCAGCTGAATCGGCGCCAGCTCGGGTTCGGCGCTGCAGAAGCCATTGGCCTCCAGCCAGGTCAGATCCGCTCGAATGGCGTTGGCATCGCCGTAGCACTCGCCGTGCAGCCGGCGCAGGTAGGCGGCGGCCTGATCCGCCAGGTCGCCCTGCGGCAGGGGCGACACGATCGCCTCCAGCTCCGCCCGGGTGGCGGGATCGGCTGCGGAGAGCTCGGGGTAGGTGGTGAGCAGTCGCAGCAGATGCAGCAGCCGTTCCAGATCCAGCAGGCGCGAGTAGCCGTGCAGCTGGAGGCGCTTCTCGCGGTTGCGGGCCGAGCGGATGCGGTGATCGAGGCGGGCCAGCTCATCGCGCAGTAGCGCCTCCAGCTCGTGGCCGTGGGTGGGCACGACGGCCACCACCGCCGCAAAACCCTCGGCACGGCTGGGCCCCAAGGCCGGATCGGCCAGGGCGGCGGCCAGCTCGCGAATCACCGGCTCGGGCACCAGGCGCTTGCGGCTCTGGTTCCACTGCAGGCAGGTGGCCAAGGGGGTGTAGAGCCACCAGCCGATCCACTCAACCGGCACCGGCAAGATCAGGGCCTGGGTGATCGCCAGGCGCCAGGGCCGGCGGGCATGGGTGGCATCGAGGATCACCGGCGTGCCAGCAGCTACGGCCTCGCGGAGGCGCTGGTGCAGCAGGGCTTCGATGTCCCGCCAGGGCCCCTGCACCGCTGCGTCGCCAAACAGCTCACCGCGCAGCACATCTGTCGAAAGAACCACGGCACCTGTGAGTTCAGCGAGCAACCCGGCCAGGGTGGTCTTGCCGCTGGCCGGTGGGCCGATCAACAGATGGCAGCGCAAACGCACCGCCGCTGGGTTGCAAGGTGGTGTGACAGGTGGTGTGACAGGTGGGTTGTCAGGCGAGCGGGTCATGGCCAAAGCGTGTCGACTGAGACGCAACCCAGCCAGTCTCTACGAGCGAAAGAGCAAGATCAGAGCATTGCCATCACAAGGATTCTTCGTGCGTTGTTGCTATTTCGCAGCAAGAACAGCCGAAAAATCGCCCGCGCTGCTGAGGCTGCTCCCAGCCCCTCAACCTCCTCATGGCTCCCCCTCGCCCCCTGTCGCTGGTCCAGGCCCCCCCCTACCGCCTGCCGAAGTTGCTGGAGGACATCCGCCTGCTCGATCTGCTCGAGCTCTGCGGCACCACCGTGCGGACCAGCCGGCTGATGCAGCTCAGCCAGCCTGCTGGTTGGCAAACGCCAAGAGGGCAGCCGCCGCTACCGCAGTCTCGCCGCAGATTTCGGTCTGGTGCGTGATCGCCGCCAGCTCTGGGGCTGCGGCTACGGCACCTTGGCCTCGATGCGCCTGCTGCGCTTGGGCTGCCGCGCCCATCGCCTGGCAGCCGGCAAGGCCCGGATCGGCAGCGACCTGCTGCATCACCCCCTGCTGGCGGGCTGCCCCTGGTTGCTGCCGACCCCCCAGCGGTTCCGGGCGGCGGCCAACTGGCTGGAGCTGGTACGCCAGGGCGTGCTCGATGGCGCCCTGATCTCGGGTCTGGAGCTGGAGGCGGCGGCAGGGGTGAACGATCAGGAGCTGGAGCTGCTGCCGCTGGGGGAGCTGCCCCTGGCCCTGGCGTTCTGCCCCGAAGCGCCAGGGCTGGTGTCCGGAGGGCAGGTGTCGGAGGTGCTGGTGCCCGATCGGGGTGTGGCGCCAGGCCTGTGGCGGCTCCTGCAGGAGCTGGGGCTCAGCCTGCGCAGCGGGGGCAACAGCCTGCAGACCCCAAACGACTGGATTGGCCGAATCCAGGGCAGCGCCCTGGCTCTGGTGGTGGCCGATCGGGAGGCCGACACCTGGGCCGCCCTGCAGCGCTGGCCTCTGGGCCAGGGGCCTCTGGCTTCCAGCCCCCATAGCCCGGTGTGGCTGGTGCTGCCGGCCGACTGGCAGCAGCAACCGGTGCTGCGCCACACCGCCCAGGAGCTGGGCCGGATCGCCGCCGCGCAACAGCTGGAGGGTTGAAATTATGCGCTACGTGCCTAGAACCAAGATTCGCGGCTGCAAGTGCTTCTGTTGTGCTGCCATCTCGCTTCCGCTAGGTGCAGACTGGCCGCAGCATCAACTCACACTCATGTCAGTCCCGCCGCTGCAGGCGGATCACCCATTGACCCCATGGCCTTGATGACCCTCGATCTGGTCCAGGCCCGGGAGGCCCTCCAGCTGGAGGAAGGGCGATGAGCGAGCGCTTCTTCAACGACCCGATCCTTAACTCACCCTACGAGCGCCCCAGCAGGCATTGGGAGCTGGTGAAGGGAATCCCCACGCAAGTGGAGTTGGCGGGGCGGCGGGAGTCGCAGCTGATCACGCCGATCCCCAAGCCCAGGAAGCGGGGCGGCAAGGACGAGCAGCGCGAGCTGGAGTTCGGGGCCCAGGGGCTGTCGGACAGCGACCAGCAGTACGAGGTCACCCAGCAGATCAACTCGATCCGGGCGCTGGTGGAGGAGTGGCGTCAGGCGCCCGAGAGTCAATGGAAGGTGTCGGCGGAGACGGCCCGGCTGCTGAAGCACTGGCGCCACCACGAGTTTCAGGGTATCCGGCCCTTTTACTGCCAGATCGAAGCGGCCGAAACAGCGATCTGGCTGACGGAGGTGGCACCGGAAATCGGCAAGCGTGGCAAAGACGTGCTGGAGAAGCTCGAGAGCGCCAACGACGAAGCCAACCCGAACCTGTTGCGGATGGCCCTCAAGCTGGCCACCGGCGCGGGCAAGACGACGGTGATGGCCATGCTGATCGCCTGGCAAACCATCAACGCCGCCCGCCATCCGGGCAGTAGCCGCTTCACCAAGGGATTCCTGGTGGTGGCGCCGGGGCTCACGATTCGCGACCGCCTGCGGGTGCTGCTGCCGAACGACACCGAGAGCTACTTCAAGAGGATGGAGCTGGTGCCGCAGGATCTGGTTCCGGAGCTGGGCAAGGCCCGGATCGTGATCACCAATTACCACGCCTTCCGCAAGCGGGAGCTGCTTGATCTGGCCAAGGGCACCCGCCAGTTCATGGAGGGTTGGCGGCAAGAAACGATGGCCACCACCGAGACCGAAGGCCAGATGCTGCAACGCGTCATGAGCGAGCTGATGGGGATGAAGCAGGTGTTGGTGATCAACGATGAGGCCCATCACTGCTACCGAGAAAAGCCGCTCAGCAACGAGGAACGGGAGCGGATTCAATTGACTTCTGAGGAAAAGGCAGAAGCCAAGAGCCACCGCGAAGCGGCGCGCCTGTGGATTTCCGGGATAGAGGCGCTGAGCCGCAAGATCGGCAAGGGTCAGCAGCGGGTGATTGACCTTTCGGCGACGCCATTTTTCCTGGCCAGTTCGGGCTATCGGGAAGGCACGCTGTTCCCCTGGACCGTCAGTGATTTCTCGCTGATGGATGCGATCGAATGCGGCATCGTCAAGCTGCCGCGGGTGCCTGTAGCCGACAACATTGCCCAGGATGTGCCGCGCTATCGGGAGCTGTGGAAGAACATCAAGAGCAAGATGCCCAAGCAGGGGCGCGGCAAGGGCGGCAGCAGAGATCCGGAAAGTCTGCCCACCGAACTGAAGACGGCGATTGAAGCGTTATACGGCCACTATCTGAAAACTTTTGAGGAGTGGCAGAAGGCTGGATTAGAAGTGCCGCCCTGCTTCATCATCGTCTGCAATAACACCTCCACCTCCAAGTTGGTCTACGACTATGTCTCTGGCTATGAGATCAAGGATGATCGTGGTGATGGCAAGCACCGCAAGGGTGCTTGTCCGCTGTTCTCCAACTTCGACGACTACGACCAACCCTTGCCCCGGCCCCGCACCTTGCTGATCGATAGCGAACAGCTGGAAAGCGGCGAAGCGCTAGATGCCAATTTCCGCGAAATGGCAGGCCCTGAGATTGATCAGTTCCGCCGCGAGATCATTCAGCGCCAGGGAGCTGGTGGTGCTGACACCAAGCTCAGCGATGCGGATCTGTTGCGGGAGGTGATGAATACGGTGGGCAAGGCCGGCAAGCTCGGCGCCGATATTCGTTGTGTGGTGTCGGTGGCGATGCTCACCGAAGGCTGGGACGCCAATACGGTCACCCATGTGCTGGGGGTGCGGGCTTTCGGCACCCAGTTGTTGTGTGAGCAGGTGGTGGGCCGGGCCCTGCGCCGCCAGAACTACAGCCTCAATCCCGATTCGGCTCGCTTTGATGTGGAGTATGCCGACATCCTTGGCATCCCGTTTGATTTCACCTCCCAGGCTGTGCCGGCGCCTGTCAAGCCGCCGCCCCAAACCATCCAGGTGAAAGCGATCAGCCCGGAGCGCGATGGCCAGGAGATTCGCTTCCCCCAGGTGAGCGGTTATCGGGTGGAGTTGCCCGATGAGCAGGTGAAAGCCAGCTTCAACGACGACCACATCCTGGAGCTCACCCCCGAGCTGGTGGGTGCCACTGTGACCAATAACCAAGGGATCATTGGCGAGGGTGTGAATCTGACGATTGAACGAATTAAAGACCCAAGAAAGTCAACGATTATTATGAATCTTGCCAAGCATTTAGTGTATACCAAGTATCGCGATGCCGATGAGTTGCCAAAAACCTATCTGATCATGCCGTTGAAGATGCTTGTGCGTGAGTGGCTGGATCAATGCCTGATCTGCAAGGGCGGCACCAACCATGGTTTGCTGGCCTACCGGGAAATAGCTGATATGGCCTGCGAGAAAATGGTTCACGCCATCATGGTGAGCCCCGGCCAGGACAAGCGGCAGCAGGTGATTCTCGATCCCTACAACCCCACTGGCAGCACGAGGTACGTGAACTTCAACACAACAAAGATGCTGCGCTGGCAAACCGATTCCAGGCGCTGCCAGGTCAACTGGGCCATCTGCGATAGCACCTGGGAGCAGGAGTTTTGTCGCGTGCTTGACCACCATCCCCAGGTGCGCCGCTGGGTGAAGAACCAGGCGCTGGGCTTCGAGGTGCCGTATAAAATGGGTGGTGTGGCCCGCAAGTACATTCCCGATTTCATCGTGGTGGTGGACGATGGCCGCGGCGACGAAGACCTGCTGCAGCTGGTGTGTGAGGTGAAGGGCTACCGGGGCGAGGATGCCAAGGAGAAGAAGAACACGATGGTGTCCTTCTGGGTGCCGGGCGTCAACAACTCAGGCCGCTTCGGCCGCTGGGGCTTTGCGGAGTTCCGGGAGGTGTATGCCATGGAGACTGATTTCAGCGCGGCAGTTGACGACGAGGTGAACCAGGTGCTGGATCAAGTGCTGACTGTGGAGGTGGCCTGAGATGGCGAAGAAGCCTGCCAGCGAGAAGCAAATCGAGAGCTTCGTCCACGACGACGCCTCACGGCGCAACATCCCCCCGGCTGAGTTCCAGACGATGGTGCGCAACCAGGAGAAGACGCCCATCCAGGTCGCTTACGAGCGGCGGAACCCGGATCTGGATCCCCAGCTGATCTGGCGCGGCAAGGATTTGCTGGATCAATCGCCGTTGGTGGTGAATGCGCCGCCGCTGTATATCCAGGAGAAGATCCACCCGAAGGTACTTATTGATCATCTCAGGCGGCGCAGCAAAGAAGGTAGCAGTAGTCAGACGGGCTTTGTTGAGCAGATGGGTTTGTTTGACACTATCAAGGGTGATGTAAGCGAGGGTGCAAAGACGGAGTTTTATCAGCACGATCAGAACTGGTCGAACCGGATGATTCTTGGCGATTCCCTGCAGGTGATGGCAAGTCTGGCGGAGAGAGAAGGGCTAAGAGGGAAGGTGCAATGTATTTATTTTGATCCGCCGTACGGGATCAAGTTCAATAGCAACTTTCAGTGGTCTACAACCTCTCGTGATATCAAAGATGGCAATGCCGGGCACATCACAAGAGAGCCTGAGCAGGTCAAGGCTTTTCGAGATACTTGGAGAGACGGAATTCATAGCTACCTTTCATATCTAAGAGATCGACTAACAGTAGCGAAGGAGCTAATGAGCATTTCGGGCTCGATATTTCTCCAAATCGGCGACGAAAATGTCCACCTAGTAAGAGCGCTGATGGACGAAGTCTTTGGCGATCGGAACTTTGTTAATATGATACCCTTTGTCACGACTGGGGGGCAATCTACGGTTGGCCTGGGCAGGGTATTCGATGTTGTGCTCTGGTATTCAAAGTCTGCCCGTGAGATGAAGTACAGGCAGCCATATCAGATTCGAGAGCTTCGTGGAGGGGGAGGCTGGTCACATTCACGTGCCCGCCTTCCAAATGGGTTAAAAGTCAACATAGGCAAGGATGAGGTTGCGAGGCTCATAGCGGAAGGCCAGGATATTGACCCGTATTATCAGGATAATATAAGCTCACAAGGCTTGGCGCCAGAGGGTAACGCTGGCTTTATCTACCAAGGAAAGCCCTTTACTCCTCCCAGGAACTCGCACTGGAAAACACACTTGCAAGGCATGGATCGACTCGCCAAGGCAGATCGCATTGACGCCTCAACCAATAGCATACGATATGTTAGATACCTTTCTGATTTTCTAATTGAGCCATTAACAAACATCTGGACGGATACAACCCGTGCAGGGTACCTTGATCAGAAGAGGTATGTTGTTGAGACGTCTCCAAAGATCGTCGAGCGTTGCATCTTGATGGCATCTGATCCGGGAGACCTTGTTCTCGACTCCACATGTGGTTCGGGTACAACTGCGACTGTCGCCGAGCAGTGGGGCCGACGTTGGATCACCATTGACACATCTCGTGTTGCACTTGCATTGGCACGCGCCCGAATAATGGGTGCACGCTATCCATACTACTTGTTGACTGATTCTGATGAGGGAAAGCAGAAGGAAGTCGAGCTGACTCGCTCAATGCCCAATACTGACCCTGTTTCTCACAAGATTCGCCAAGGTTTTGTTTATGAGCGTGTTCCCCACATCACCCTTAAGTCGATCGCCAACAACACCGAGATCGATACGATCTGGGAAAAGTGGCAATCCACCCTGGAGCCCCTCCGCGGACAGCTGAATACTGCAGTTGATAAAGCCTGGCAGGAGTGGGAGATCCCCCGCGAAGCCCAGTCCACCTGGTCTGATCAGGCCATCACCTTGCATGCCAAATGGTGGGAAGCACGCATTGCCCGTCAGAAGGAGATTGATGCTTCCATCTCCGCTAAGGCCGATTCCGAATACCTCTACGACAAGCCCTACGAAGATAAATCGAAGGTTCGTGTCGCCGGGCCATTCACGGTTGAGAGCCTGAGCCCCCACCGCACGATGATCGTCAATGACGACGACACCCTCACCGATCCCCTCAAACAGGGAGCCACCGCCGAGGGGGCCACGGACTTCGCCCAGATGATCCTCAACACCCTGCGTGTGGCCGGGGTGCAACAGGCCCACAAGCAAGACCGCATCAGCTTCGAATCGCTCGAAGGCTGGCCCGGCAAACTTCTGGTTGGCAAGGGCAGCTACCGCGATGCCGATGGATCGCCCAAAACCGCCGGCATCTTCATCGGCCCGGAGTTCGGCACCGTCAGCCGCGTCGATCTGGTGGAAGCAGCCCGCGAATGCGCCGATTCCTGCTTCGACGTGCTGATCAGCTGCGCCTTCAACTACGAGGCCCAGTCCACCGAGTTCGACAAGCTCGGCCCCCTCCCCGTGCTCAAGGCCCGCATGAACGCCGACCTGCACATGCAGCAGGATCTGGCCAACAGCGGCAAAGGCAATCTGTTCGTGATCTTCGGCGAACCCGACATCGACATCCTCGACGCGACTGGTCCCGAAGGACAGCCCAATCAGATCCAGGTGAAGATCAACGGCATCGACGTTTTCGATCCCTCCACCGGCGAAGTCCGCAGCGACGAGCCCGACACCATCGCCTGCTGGTTCATCGATAGCGACTATAACGGCGAGAGCTTCTTCGTGCGGCAGGCTTACTTCCTTGGCCAGAACGACCCCTACAAGAGCCTTAAGATCTCGCTCAAGGCTGAGATCGATCAGGAAGCCTGGGAATCGCTCAATTGTGATATCTCTGTGCCCTTTGCCAAACCTTCAACGGGGCGGATTGCGGTGAAGGTGATCAATCATCTGGGGGATGAGGTGATGAAGGTGTATCGGGTGTAGTTAACCTCTTTTCTTGACCCGCTCGTCCAACAGCAGTGCGAGCAAAAAAAGACGTGCCTCCTCACTACCTTTGATCTTTTCCCAGAGCGTGAAAACACGTTCAGCATCTTGGATGGCTTGGCGTGCATCTGTCTTATTTGGCTTTAGCAAGATGTTGTAATCTGCATCGTGGCGTGATTGACGTAAAGATTGAAAGGTTGCGGCGATGTCCTTCAAGTCTGTTGAAATCGGTAACTGCAGGCATGGCTTTAACCCTTTATTGAGGTTCCCACCTGCAAATCCCTTGCAAGCCTCAGCCATTTCATAGTGGTCAAATGCGCGAGCTACATATCCTCTGAGTTCTTTTCTCTCTGATCCATTCCCAGCCAACATGCTGGCAGCAGCGTGAACAAGGAGGCTGAAGACGGAATAATACGCTGTAGAGATGGAGCGCTTCAATGTCGCTGCGTCAGGGCGGCCCCGCTGCTTGTCTCCAGGGAGCATGTTCTTGCACAGAGCCAGCAAGTTTTGAGGTAAACCCATGAATTTCAACCCACGAAAGGTGATTCAATTAGTTCATCAGGCCACCCGGTCTCGTCTTCATCCTCTTCGTCAGTGTCAGCATCCTCCTCACGGGTTCGAAATCTTACATAAACCCAACGTTCATCTCCCGCATCTGAGATCAAGTTCTGGATTTTTCTTTCGGCTTGATGGGCAGCATCTAAGTCGACTTCCTCAACATCGTAAACAACCCAAACCCAAAGGGCCTGATCGCCAAGGGAATCAATGTCGCTCTCCACGCGAAATGCGTAGAATGGAGGCGCCCATTTTTCGCCCTTGATAATATTTTCAATCGTGCTGATCTCCAACTCGTTCAACGCGCGCGTTTGCATAGCTTACCTTTCGAATGGACGCAGCTTTGGCAAGCATAACCAGGAGACAACTTTCACCGCTAGCCAGCGGCTACAACTAGGGGCTCTTACATCTCTTACGACCTGGGCTAAACTGACTTGTGTCAATGGTGCTGCCCATGACCCCGCAGGCCGATTTCCAGGCTGCCGTTCTCGATCAGCTACGGCGCGCGCCGCTCGAACCTGCGGCCCAGAAGGCCCTGCTCGAGGTACTAAGCGCTGCGGCCCGGCCCGCCAAGGCAGGCAGGCCCAGCGTGGTTGATCCACTGGCCAAATGGCTGGGAGAGCCTGCCGTCAATGCCGCCCAGCTCGAGTTCGAAGCACTCCGGCGCAGCTTTGCCCTCCGCCTCCGCCTCCAGCTCCTGGCCTGCACTAACGGTACAGCCGAGGTGAACGAGCTCCACGCAGCCGGCAGCCGCCAGACGGTGCACGACCGCCTCAAGGCCGGCACCCTGCTGGGGATCCTTGATCAAGGGAAATGGCGCTTCCCCCTCTGGCAGTTCGACGCCGATGGCCCCAACGGTGTGATCGACGGACTGGCCCAGGTGCTGCAGGCCCTGCAGGTCTCCAACCTGGCCAAGGCCCGCTGGCTGCAACAGCCCCATCCGGTTTTCGGGGGCTCCACCCCCTTGGATTTGCTCCGCCACGGCCGCCTCGAAGACGTATTGGCGGAAGCGGGCCAGGTAGGTCGTGGTCAGGATTGATCCACCCCCTCGCACCAGGTCATCACCACGCGGCTCGTGTACAATCGGTTTGTACATATAGGAGTGTTGGGCATGGCTCTCGTCTCCGTTTCTGATCTGCGGCAGAACCTGCCTGCTTTCCTCAAG
>JBIIRU010000382.1:0-11442 GCA_044341355.1 Cyanobium sp.
CCGCAGATTGGCAAAGTGTGATCGACCTCAACCTCACCGGAGTATTTCTTTGCAGCCGAGCCGTCAGCCGGCCCATGCTCAAAGCCAGAAGCGGACGCATTATCAACATCACTTCTGTTGTGGCTTTGATGGGCAATCCAGGCCAAGCCAATTACAGTGCAGCTAAAGCAGGCGTGATTGGTTTAACCCGCAGTACTGCCGCTGAATTCGCCAGCAGAGGTGTGACCGTTAATGCTGTTGCTCCAGGGTTTATAGCCACTGACATGACCAAAGAACTGGAAAGTGAAGCAATCCTTCGCTCGATCCCCCTTGGTAGAATGGGTAGCACAAAAGAAGTGGCTGGCGTCGTCCGATTCCTTGCAGCCGATCCAGCCGCAAGCTATATCACTGGCCAAGTACTGCAGGTGGACGGTGGCATGGTGATGCGCTGAAGACAAAACCTTAGGTGCAGCAGTTGGCGATCGTCTGGCTGCAATACATTCAGACATTGCTTACAATTAAAATCACCTTTAGCAGCAGAATACAGAAGCCGCCTAGGCAAAATTTGGCATTTTTGTCTAAATGAGAGGCCTGGAGAGCACCTCTGATACCTGTATCAAATTGCCAGCCAAGAAGTTAATCCAGTAGAATCTCAAATATGCCTGTGAAACCGTTCTCCTGCGACCAAGTCACCATTACGGGAAGTAGCGCTGGTCGCGGGGGACTACTGGCCAACCCTTCTAAAAGCATCGCCCTATCTCGTCCAAAGTAGAAGATGACCTATTTGGCAAGAGCTTGGCGCTTAAAACAGCAACCGGCGTGATGATGAATTCAACAGGATGGCCAAAGAATATGGTGCAATTACGGCTAGGGTTGGCAACTTTTTATATTATCCTCGACACGGATTACCGCCTAGCCTATTCCCGCTCTAGTTCTTTTGCTTGCCTCGCGGTAGTTGGCAGAATCCATCTGGATTCTCTATCCAGTAGTCGTGCGATCTACTATACCTCGCTGATTGCCATCAAGATCTTGCTGGTGCAGCCGCCAGTCGCTTTTGTCGTTGAGTCAAAGCAACTATGTGGCCTATAGCATCTTGTCGGCAATAATGGCAACAAGATTATGTCAATGGCTTTACTGATCGGGCTTGTACGCCGAACCTTGAACCACTCTAGATTCTTGGCCCCAACCGGGGGGACAGCGCCCATGGGGAAGGCAAAATCAAGCCTGCTCCAAAGCAGCCGCAAAAAGCTCTTTTGTCCAAAACAAACGGGTAAAATCAAGCTAGGGGGGGCCCTTACCAGCGCAAAATGCACTTCTACTGCAGGGTTAACTTACAGATCTGGTTGCTAAGTGCGTGACATTGTGGGAGCTTGCGGGTCAAGTTAGGGCATTAGCGAGAGCATTTAGACATTACTTCCCCACTTGACAGGTAAAACAATTTACATTAATATTCAGGGTTGATGGGCGAAAGTTAAATCTCCCCAAATGTTAACCGCAATCATGGGAAGGCCCGAGCCTCAATCATCCTCATGGCAGGGGAAAAAAGTATTGATTACTGGAGGGGCTGGCTTTATAGGTTCTACTCTGGCTATTCGCGCAGTAGAACTGGGAGCTGATGTAACAGTAATCGACAGCCTCATCCCCGAATATGGTGGTTGTTTACATAATCTTGAGCCCGTTAAAGACAAGGTTAGAATAAATCTTTCCGATATCAGAGATAGCTATGCAATGCGTCCATTGATTAAAGATGTTGATATATTATTTATCTTGCCGGTCAAACAAGTCACATGGATTCCATGAAAGATCCACACACAGATCTATCTATAAACTGCATGGCCCAACTCAATTTACTTGAAATCTGTCGACAATTTAACCCCGACATTCGCATCATATTTGCAAGCACACGTCAAATTTACGGCAAACCAAACTATTTGCCCGTCGACGAAAATCACAGCATCAATCCTGTGGACATCAATGGCATCCATAAGTATGCAGCAGAGCTTTATACAGGCAGCTTGTTTGCCAATCTAACCGCTAAGTTTCTTCTTGATATTAATGGCACTGAATATCTCTCCAGCTTTCGTTGTGTAAGTCATCTTATGGCGAAGAATATTGCACATTATAAGGGCCCGTATGTCTACATAGATGGTATTCTTTCCCAGCTAACCTCCTCCATATCAAGCATAGATGTTCATCATGACGAAAGATATATTAGCGAAAGCAATTATAATGTCCGACGCTTGATAAGACTATGGTTAGTGATTTTAACCGGATTTTCATTGATGCCCTTGAGAATTGCTATATTGATTGGAATCTCTACTGCTTTAATCGGGGCATCAGGCTTGTTCTATACATTATTTGTAAATATTTTTGATAAGCATCAAGTTCCTGGCTGGACTTCCATCATCTCCTCAATCCTATTTTTTGGTGGCATACAATGCTTATTATTAGGTGCTTTAGGTGAATATTTTGGACGCATTTATCTAGCAATGAGTGGCAAACCACAATCACTCGTACGTAGTATCGACAGTTTTAACTAGTCAAGCGTTGATTTAATAAACTAACAATTAGGCTAACTATAGTTAGGGCGAATAATGTCAACTGTTTTTATTGATTGGCTCAGCAATACTTTCTCGCAACTTTCTAATACGTTGTAGCAACTTCAGACGGCGGCTTCTAGCTGTTATTGTCAAAAATAATCGAATCGGAATATAAACCAACGCCATGGCTAAACCAAAAGCAGAAATCAGCAAAAAGCCCAAACCGTCTCCCCCTGAAATATGATCAAAAATTCTTTCCGGGCCATCAGCAGAAGACAATAGCTCACTAACCCTAACATCTGAGTTCAAAACAATCAAAAAATTATCCATAGAGTCATAATAGAGTAAAATGAACAGTTTTGGCTCAAGTTTGAAAAATCATTCGTTTTTAGTGGTTTTTCTGCATGAGTTTAACGAATAATAACATGGCGTTAATCCTTTGCGTAGTTAAGATGCACATCCACGGTGATTAATATCTTTTGAATGCTCTTCATCAATTACCTTACAATAATTAGAAACTTGAAGATCAATTCCAGTAATTGCTGTACCTACAACCACAGCATCGGCCCCTTCTCTCAGAGCTTTTGCGGCATCAGTGCTGCTGCTGATGCCACCTTCGCAAATCAGCAACACATCGGCAGGTAGTTCTGCACGCAACTGAGGCAATAGTTCCCAGGCAGGAGGATAAAACGAATCAGTGAGTTTTGTATAACCGTAGAGTGTTGTACCAACCCATGTACATCCCAATTCGGCAGCTTTGAGACCTGAGTTCAAAGAATCAACATCTGCCATGATAGGTATGGAAAGTTCTTGCTGAATGCGCCGCATGAGGATTTCAAGTGAATCCCCATCAGGACGGATGCGATCAGTAGCATCCAAAGCTACAATGTCAGCACCAGCTGCCCATACCGATTGGACCTCATGCCAGCCTGGAGTTATATATACATCGCTATGGGCTAAAGTTCGCTTCCATAATCCTACAATCAGCGCCGCAGGACATCGTTGACGTACGGCAGAAATGTGCTCAGGACTTTCTAAACGAACCCCTATAGCACCATTGGCTAAGCAGGCCTCGGCCATGGCAGCAATTACGTAAGAATCCCGAAGTGGAGAACCTAATGGTGCCTGGACTGAAACAATTAAACCTCCTCGTACCTTATTGGCCAGCTGTCGAAGATTAGCAGAAATAAATGTCATAACTTAATTTAGCCTTCGATCAAGTAAAGGCCTAACAACAATAAACAAAAACAAGGCCAGAGCAGCAAGCACGGAAATACAAGTCAAAGAATTTAAAGAACCATAGGGTGCATTCAGAACAATATCTGTAAATTGAAAATCATTTGAGTAGCTAGCTCTTATTGGTTCAATTGCAAAAGTCAATGGATTAATGGATGCAAGCCAAGATAGCCAACTTGGCATGAAACTCAAGGGTGCTAAAGCCGTACTGGCAAATAGCAGAGGCAAATTGCTGATGAAGATAACAGCGATAAGTTCGATATGGCCTGGCAAACTAAAAGCGAGTGCCAAACTTAGAGCAGTTACTGCAAAAATAAGCAGGGAAAGGACTAAAATAACAATCAACATTCCAGCAAAAGAGGGCCATCCATAACCCAAAAATCCAGCTGCAATTATGATGGCAATACTTTGAATCAGGCTAAGGAGCGTAATATAAATAACTGAAGCCAATACAATTGAAGCCCGAGAACGAAGAGGAGCTACTAAGAGTCGATTCAAAAAGCCAAATTCACGATCAAACATAACCGGCAGCCCCGCATTCAAAGCGGCACTGAAGGCCGTAAAGACAATCACACCGGCTCCTAAAAAGCGCCCATAAGTACCACCACCTGGAAGCAAACCCTCAGGGGCATTGGCGAAGAGAGCACCAAATAAAAAGAGCCAAATCAAAGGCTGAAGGATACCGGCCAACAAAGTAGATGGACGACGTATCAATTGTAGGAATAGGCGGCGGGTCAAGGCCAAGGTTTCTTGGAGAATCTCCGATGCCGCCGAAACCTCTGGCAATGGCCTTTGACCGCCAGTGCCAAATGATTCCGTTTGAACTGCAGGTGAAGTGATTGTCATTACACCACTTTACATGGACTGTTTGCGTTCTGCCTTGGGATCGCGCAGGCCGGCCACAGCGAGCTCGGCATCGAGGAGCGTGCGACCAGTGGCCTGGAGGTAGACATCATCGAGACTTGGACGACTCTGGGTAAGGGAAAATACGGGTATACTCTGCTCGATTAGATGGTTTCGAACAGACTCACTAACATCTTGGCTGTCAACAAGTAGATTCAGGGAATATCCCTGGGACTGATTGATGACGATGTCACGTACACCTGGGCATTGGAGCAACAGATTACGCAGATGTGTCGATTCCTCAAAATCACTAAATTCCCTTACTTTCAGGGTAACGCGTTCACCACCGAGCGCCTTCTTGAGTTCAGCTGGAGTGCCTTCAGCGATGACTGAACCCGAATCAAAAATAGCCAACTGATCAGCAAGTGCATCGATTTCTTCAAGATAATGGCTACTTAAAACTACTGTTACACCTTGATCACGAAGCTGGCGAAGGACTTGCCAAACAACAGCACGACTTTCAATATCTAAACCAACCGTAGGCTCGTCAAGGACAAGCAACTGGGGAGAATGCAATAGACCAGCTGCCAGGTCAATGCGACGACGCATCCCACCGGAATAGGATCCGCAGCGACGATCAATCCATCCGCCCATATCGAGAAGATCAATCAATTCGGAAATTCTTTGTTCACGCAGGTTACGTGGTAAATGATAAAGATCTGACTGAAACATTAGCAATTCGCGGCCCGTTAGAATTTTGTCAATAGCCACATCCTGGGCCACGTAGCCCAGCAAGCGTCGTACTTGCCTTGGCTGGCTGATGGCATCGATCCCCGAAACCATTACCGTGCCTGAATCAGGAGCCAACAAAGTACAAAGAATACGTAAGCATGTGGTCTTTCCTGATCCGTTCGGGCCCAGAATGCCGTAAAGGATGCCTTCGGGTACCTGTAAGGAAAGGTCATTGAGGGCCTTGACAGGCTGCTGCTTTGTGCCCCCGAAGGATTTGCTGAGGTGTTGAAGCTCGATCAAACCGTGGATGCTCCGAGGGGCCCAATAGGTTCTAATCTAGGCAATCACCGTTCCCCTTGGCTAAACCGGGGTCAACGCTGAGGTTGTCGAAAAGATTTGCAGCAGCTCAATGGGGTTGACAGATGCTGTCACCAATTGTGTTCTGGAGAGCACGAGCAACAGGCAAACACCAAACAAGTAAAGGATCGACCAGCGGAAAAGGCTTCGGGCCGGAAGCGGATCCTCAGGCTGAAGCCGAAGGCGGCCGACTAGCTGCAGAAAACGGGCATTGAACGGCAGGATCAGAATTCCGTAAAACCAACCTCCTGTTGGTAAGACCAGAATGCCAAAAAAACTGATGACCACGGTAAGCAGACCATAGACGCTGATCCACTTTGAGGTAATCATTGCCCCCTTGACAACGGGCAGCATTGGTATGCCTACCGAGCGGTAGTCCTCCCTAAGGAGCAAGGCCAGGGACCAAAAGTGAGCTGGGGTCCAGAGCATTACCAATGAAAACAGCCAAAATCCTCCCCAACCAGGATGGGAAGACGCCGCCACGGCGCCCACAAGCGGGGGGATCGCCCCCGCAAGTCCTCCAATGACGATGTTCTGACTTGTTCTTGGTTTGAGCCAGGCGGTGTAGAGAAGAACGTAGCTGCATAGCCCTAGCAAGGACAAAGCGGCCGCCAACGGATTGACCAGAAGCGTCAGCACCAGTACCGAAGCTGTGGCAAGGCTGATGGCCAACGCCAGGGCCTGATGTTGGGCCAGCCTTCCAGATGGAAGGGCCCGTCGACTTGTTCTGGCCATCTTGGCATCGAGATCCTGTTCCCAGAGACAGTTCAAAACACCTGCAGCTGCAGCAGCGAGAGCACCCCCCACCAAAGTTGCCAGAAATCGAACTGGTGCCAAAGGCCAGGGTTCCGCCACCGCCATGCCGCCAACCGTGGTGGCAAGTAAAAGGGGGATCAAACGGGGCTTGAGAACCTCCAACCATGGCGGGAGTTGGGGTCTAGTTGATCCCGTCTGGGCGGATTGGGGGTTGGCTGGCGCCCCTTGAAAGGAATTTAGATTCAGGGACCTAACCAAAATCAACAACCTCTTGTACGGGCCATGAGCTCGTAGTCATCAACAGGGTTCGACCGATGGCAGCTCCGAGCATGGCCACGAGCAAGGCGGCTATCAACTGATGGGAAATAGTTAACAAGGGAATGTCCAAATGAACTATCAAATTGAATCTTCCGATCAGGATTTGACCCAATCCAAACGCAATAGACAGAAACGAGAAGGACTTCATCATTCTGTGGGAACTGGGAAGGAAGGTCGCTCCGATGGCCATTAATACAAAACCGAACAAAACTGGATATGCCATCAAACGATGATTCAGCAACCAATAACAGGATTCACCCAGATCCAAACAACTCTCTGCCGCCCACTGACTTGCCATTAGGGCACCGACAAGGCACTGTGCCAGCAAAGCAAGCGTCGCCGTCAGGGGCAGAGGCCACCACCACCTTGGCAGGCGTGGGGGGAGGTCCAAAGAGAAACTGCCTGGATCAAGTATTTTGCACTTGCAGCGCAAAGCCTGATCTGTCGCACATAGATGTAGCAACAGCACCAATGCCGTGCCCAGATGAGCTGTCACACTATTGGAAGCCAGCAGGGAAGTTACTGTTATTGCTCCAAGAGCTGCCTGGATCGCAACTAAAATCAAAGCCGTAAGAGTGCACCAGGGAAGCCAGGGGGGTAGAGAGGATCGACGCAGAGCAACAATAAAGTTAAGAGCAAGCAGAGCCAAACCAATTAAAAATGCATCGACTCGATGGAACCATTCGAGGAAAACCTGTAGGTTCATCTGCTTGCCGGGTAACAAACTTCCGTAGCAAAGTGGCCAGTCAGGGCATGCAAGTCCTGCCTCCATGACCCTTGTTGATCCGCCAATCACAATTAAAGCAATCACCCCAACAACAAGATGGGAGGTGATCCCCTGAATCAATCGCAACAATCCAACAAAAGCCTCATCCTCAGAACCTGGCAGAAAGTCAGTAGCGTCGAAAGCAATCATTTTGGCCACTCTCCATTCCAGATCCTGAAATGCCCTCAGGCTTACTGAGACCCTAGCGGGATTAAGCAAGATCAGTGTCTCAACACAATTAGTCCCAACGACCCTGGAATCTTGTACGGAAACTCCTGTTCCAACTTAGATCCCGCCTGAGGGATAACGACGACCCTGGTCAATCCCCTGCTTTGGCTTGTTGCTCTTTGCTTGGAAACCCTTGCAAAGACGGCCTTGAGCTCGGCAGAATCAGAACAGAATTCTCTGGGCAGGTGCCCTATGACTCTCTTAAGGGCAACAGCTGGTGCCGAAACTGTTCCTTCCCCAGCCACCAGCCCCCTTGAAGGCAAAGCGCTTTTAGACAAGGCCCGCTCTCTGGGGAACCGGCCAGAAGATCAGATCGCCCGGGGCTGTGGCTATGTCGGCCCCAGTGGCCGGGTGCTCAAAAAGAGTTTTTACCGGGCCCTGGTGGCAGCCAAGGGGTACTCCCTGCCCTCAGCCAGTAGCAACTCAAGCCTCAGCCGCGGCCGTCAAGCTGAATTTCGCACCCGGGTCCACGGCAATGGCAACCTGCTGATTGGCCAGGCCTACACCCGACGCATGGGCCTTGAACCCGGCCAGGAGTTCCGCATTGAGCTACATCGAGAAACCGGCTCCATCTGGCTGCTTCCCGTGGAAGTACAAGGACAAACCAGTTGAAGCAGCCGTCCTTGCGGCGTCAGATGGCTCGGGCTGCCCACTCTCACCAACCTTGGGAACGGAGCCAGGGGGCACTGATGGGGTGGGACGGTAAAGCTTCCCCTGCTGTTCCTGGCTTGGGGCCAAGGGATTGGGAATGACCGGCTTGGCCATGGAAATAAAGTAAGCGTTCGGTGTATTTCGCAAACAGATCGACCTCCAGATTCACCACATCCCCCACCTGCCGGTACTGAAGGGTGGTGGTGATCCAGGTTTGGGGGATGACGGCGATCCAGAAACGACGGCCATCGTTGTCGCAGCCTGCCAGGGTCAGGCTGATGCCATCAAGGGCAATGCTGGCTTTCTCACAGAGATAGCGGCCCTGTTGGGGATTACAACCCACCTCCAGCCGCCATGACGCTGGCTGGCGCTGGATCCCCAGGATCTCGCCCTGGCCATCGACATGGCCACTCACCAAGTGACCTCCCAACCGGTCAGAGAGGCGCAAAGCCGGTTCTAAATTGACCCAGCCCCCCCCATCGGCCTTGCGGGCCAAGGTGGTGCGCGCCAGGGTCTCTTCGCTGACGTCGGCCTGAAAGCCATCACCCACCAGCCTGGAAACGGTCAGACACACCCCATCCACGGCGATGCTGTCACCCAACGCAAGCGGACCAAGTGCCTCCAGATCGCCCCTGACCCAGACCCCGGAACGCCATCGCTGCAAACGGCCCATGGTTCGCACCAATCCGGTGAACATCTCAAGTCAGCTGACTGCTGGTCATAATCAAGCAATGGGCGGAAGCTGGGGACGTCTCTGAGGCAACCATGGTCGAGATGAGCGTGGCGGGGATTGCCCTTGATGCGGCCAGCCGCAGTCCGATTGTGCTGCTGCGGGACCCCTCCGGCCGCCGCCAGGTTCCCATCTGGATCGACCAGGCCCAGGCCCAAAACATCTTGGCAGGCATCAACCGGGAACGTTCGCCCCGTCCCCTAAGCCATGACCTCATGGCCCAATTGATGGCAGCAGGCGGCCTAGCCCTTGATCGGGTGATCATCCATGCCATTGAGGACAACACATTCCGGGCCGTACTCAAACTCACCAATGCCACTGAAGAGGCCCTGGAACTTGATGCCCGTCCCAGTGATGCCATTGCCCTAGCCCTGCGCACCGGCAGCAGCATCTGGATGCTGGAGGAGGTGGTTGTGGATGCCTCGATTCCGGTAGATGCCGAGGCCGATGCCGTTGATCAAGAGGATTTCAGGCGTTTTCTGGATAACACCACTCCCGCAGCCCTGATCAGACACCTGCGCCAGACCAGTAAGGACGATCCTGCAACATCCGAATCAGCGGCCAGCGAGGAAGATCCTGAAGCCGACCTCCCCTCCGATGCCGGCAGCCCCTGAATTCAGCGGAGAGTACCAGGGGGAACCAGCGAACTCACCCATGCGGATCGCTCGCAGACCCTTTGGCCAAGGTCCATCGGTTTCCCTGTTCACCCTCGGCACGATGCGAGCGGTGGATTCCCTCGCCCAGATGCGAGCAGTGGTCTGGGCCGCCCGCGAAGCCGGCATCAACCACCTGGAGACGGCACCGGCCTATGGGCCGGCGGAAACCTTTTTGGGCCAGGCCTTAAGACATTTGAGCGAACAGGGGCGCCTGGAGCGCAAAGAGCTTGTGCTAACTAGCAAGTTGCTGCCAGGGGGCACCGCCCAGGAGGGTCGGCAGGCGGTGCAAGCCAGCCTCCAACGCCTGGGGGTCGCCGCTATAGACAATCTGGCTGTGCATGGCCTGAACACCCCTGAGCAACTGGCATGGGTTCTCCAGGGTCCCGGCTCGGAACTGCTGGAGACCCTGCTGGCGGAAGGTCTGGTGGGGCAAGTGGGCTTCAGCAGCCATGGGGACAACGATCTGATTGAACGTGCCCTGGAGAGTGGCCGCTTCCGCTTTTGCAGCTTGCACCTGCATCTGTTCGATCAGGAACGCCTACCTCTGGCCCAGCGGGCCCTGGCCCAAGGAATGGGTGTGATGGCCATCTCACCTGCGGACAAAGGGGGTCGGCTGCAGGATCCGCCCCCTCTCCTGGTGGCGGACAGCGCCCCCTTCGCACCCCTGCAACTCGCCTACCGCTTTCTGCTGAGCCAGGGCATCAGCACCCTGACGCTTGGGGCCACGTGCCGAGCCGATCTCAACTGGGCCCAGCAACTGGGCGATGCCGCAGGGCCCTTGAGCGACCAAGAGGAGCAGGCCATCGAGCGGCTCCAGATGGCTGGGCGGGAACGGCTGGGCAAAGAATGGTGCGGCCAGTGCCGTGCCTGTCTTCCCTGCCCCGAACAGGTGCCGATTCCAGCTTTGTTGCGACTGAGGCAGATGGCGCTGGGCCATGGCATGGAGGCCTTCGCCACGGAGCGCTACAACCTCATCGGCCGGGCCGGGCCCTGGTGGGAACAAGTAAATGCCGAAGCCTGCCACCGCTGCGGAGACTGCCTGCCCCGCTGCCCCCACGCTCTGCCCATTCCGGACCTGTTGGCCGACACCCACCGTCGCCTCTCTGCTGCCCCCCGCCGCCGGTTGTGGGGTTAGAGAGCCTTTCCGGGGCCAAGATCAGGGGTCGTCTCCCGCCAGAGATCCTGCAGGGATTCCTGCTGTTGGCTAGTCAGGGGAGGCAAGGAGCGACATCGTTCCCAGACCGCCGGGGGTGGCAAGAGCAGATGGGCCACCGACGCCGGAAACATCTTCAACCTGGCCTCTAGCTGCCCGCGGGGCAGGGGGGGAACCCAACCGGCGGCCAGCAGCAGGGGCAGAAGCGGGGGTTCCAGGATTGCCCCCAACCAGTCCAGGGGCGGCGCCGGCTGTTCTGAAACGGGACGCAGGAGGAGATTCCAGCTCAGGGGCGACCCCGTGGCTGGCAACAGGGCCCGCAGGCGGGGATCCCTGCGCAACAGGGGCACTACCCGATGGCGCGGCAGCACCGCAGCCTCCGCCTCGCCGGTGAGCAACAAATTGAGCCCATCGCGGTCGTCATAGGCCAGGGCCTGGGCCCTGAGACGGCGAAGCCTGGCGGGATCGCCCTGGACGAGATCGATTACCACCCGGGG
>JBIIRU010000318.1:0-3273 GCA_044341355.1 Cyanobium sp.
TGCGTTCTCCGCCGATGGCCAGTCGCTCATCCATGCTGGTATCAAAGGGCCCTGATCAATGTTGGGGCATAGCCTATCCATTATGTCCTCCAATCCGCTGGTCAATTTTGCAACTGCATTTGCCTTGTCGGCGGCGCCAGCCTGGGCCCAATCATCCCGGCGCGTTCCACCTTTGATGTGGCCAATGATGCGACTAAAAATGCCGCCAGAGGTCACCATCGCATCTGCACAGCGCTGGCCAAACTTTGCGAAAATCCCCAAGAGCAACTGGCAGCAGACCTGGACCTAGATCACCCTGGATGACCAGGTTTCCCTGCGCCTCCAGGCCCTAGAAACCCCTTTCGCCCCCAAGCAGCCTTAAGCCCCCCTAACCATGAAAGAACCTTCTACCGGTGGATCCCGCAAAGGCCCGCCACCGATTCTTTTCGTCTTGCTTGGCATCGGCGCACTCTGGCTGCTGTTTACCCAGCTCCCCAAACTGCTCGGTTCGCGCCCCAGCCTCCCGGCCATCCCCGCCGGGGCCTCCTTGCCCGGTGGTGGTGGCCCTGGCAGTGGCCCTGGCATCGGCGGTGGTATCGGCATCGGCCTGGGCAACCTGACGCAGCGCTTTCCCCGGGAGGCCAGCATCCCGGCCGGCACCACGATCAGCATTGATGGCTCCACCAGCATGGTGCTGATCAATGAGGCACTCAAGAGCAGCTTCCTCAACACCTACCCCGGCACTGTCGTCAACACCGCCGCCACCGGCTCCGATAACGGCATCCAGGCCCTGCTGGGGGGAAGCGTCAACGTGGCGGCGATCTCGCGGCCCCTGACAGCAGCAGAAAAATCGCAGGGACTGGAGGCGGTGCCGGTGGCGCGCGATCGGATCGCAATCGTCGTCGGTGCCAGCAATCCCTTTCGCCGCAGTCTCTCCCGCAGCCAACTGCAGCAGATCTTCCGTGGTGAGATCAGCAATTGGTCCACCTTTGGTGGGCCCGATCGACCAATTCGGGTCATCAACAGGCCTTCAGTCAGTGGCACCCACAAGGCCTTCCGTGAACTTGTCCTGGGCGGTGCCGACTTCGGCAAGACGGCCAACATCACCACCTTGGATCGCGATGCCACAACGCCGCTGCTGCGCTTGCTCGGCAGCGATGGCATCAGCTACGCCACCTATGCCCAGGTGGCGGATCAACAGACGGTGCGCGTTGTTGCCATCGATGGCAGCATGCCGGATGCTGATTCCTATCCCTTCCAGCGGCCTCTCTTCTATGTCTATCGCAAGCCAATTGATCCAGCCGTCAAGGCGTTTCTTGGTTTTGCCCTCTCCGCCGATGGCCAGTCCCGCATTAACGCTTCCTCCAAAGCACCCTGAAGAAACCTGAGGGCTGTAGCCGATGGATGACCATCCCGCAGTCCCGGCTGAGATCCGACAGCCTGGTCCCAACTCTTATCGAGGTTGGATGGCAATCGATTCCGCCACCCTGACGCCGCTGCCGACCACGCCAGCCGTCAGCGGTGTGCTCGAAACCCTCGCCTTTCTGCGGGATCGGGATTTTGCCCAATCCCGCTTCGAGCGCTACGGCGATGTCTTTGGCACCACCTTGTTGGGGCAGCGCACGGTCTTCATCCGCGGTGAGCAGGCGATTGCCGACCTGTTCGCCCAGGGCGATGCCGTCGAGGGCTGGTGGCCGGCCAGCGTGCGCAACCTGCTGGGTCCGTTGTCGCTCGCCAACCGCAATGGCGCCGACCACAAGGCGCGCCGGCGGGTGGTCGGTCAACTCTTTGCCACGGTGGCGCTCAAGCGCTACAGCCCCGCCATCGTGGCCTTGGTGGACGAGCTCCGGCAGGAGGTGCAACAGGCCACAGCCCCCCTGGCCCTGGTGCCCAAGCTGCGGCGTTTCGCCTTCAGTGTCATCGCCACCACCGTGCTTGGGCTCGATCCGGTTGATCGCGAGGCCCTGTTTGGCGATTTCGAGATCTGGTGTGGCGGCCTCTTCGCCTTGCCTTTTGCCCTCCCCGGCAGCCCCTACCGCCGGGCCCTCCAGGCCCGCAAGCGCTTGCTGGACCGCCTTGGTGCCGTGCTGAAGAAGGCCCAGGCTGCCGCTGCCGCAGGCCGGCCCCTCAACGCTGGCGGGCTTGATTTGCTGGCCGGTGGCCTGGATGAAGCCGGCCTCCCCCTGGCGGATGACGATGTGGCCGAGCAGTTGCTGTTGCTGCTGTTCGCCGGCTACGAAACCACCGCCTCCTCCCTGTCATGCCTGCTGCTGTCACTGCTGCAGCACCCCAAGGAGCTGGCCTGGTTGCACGAAGAACTGGCAAGTTTGCCTTGGCCGCCGCCTGGGGAGGCCGTAGCCGCCTACGACCCCCTGCGGGCCCCCAGGCTGGATGCGGTGGTTAAGGAGGTGATGCGGCTGACGCCGCCGGTGGGGGGATTCTTCCGCCGCAGCCGCCAGCCCCTGGCCCTGGCCGGCGTGCTGGTGCCTGCCGATCAGGTGGTGCAGGTGAGCATCAGCGCCAGCCATCGTCATGGCTTGGCGGATAACGATCTGGAGCTTTTCCGCCCGCAGCGGCACCTGGCCGGAGAACCCGCGGTCACGTTGCTGCCCTTTGGGGGCGGCGAGCGGGTTTGCCTGGGCAAATCCCTGGCCGAATTGGAGGTGCGGCTGCTGACGGTGGGACTGCTCAAACACATGACCCTGGAGCTGGAACCCAACCAGGACCTCACCCTGGCGACGATCCCCAGCCCCTCCCCGAAACAGGGTCTGCTGGTGCGGCCGCAACGCAGTGCCAATCTTGCCGCTGCCGTTGCGGTGCAGTGAGCCATGGCTATTCCCCTTCCCGAGCCCATGCCCTCACCTGTGCCCGTAATGAGCGAGGCGGAACGCTGGAAACAGGATCGTTCTGACGACGCGCTGTTTTATGCCGAGCCCCGCTTTGTGCAGCACCTTGATGGTGCCTTTCGCAGCCGCTTGACGGCCCTTTATGCCGAAAAGATTGCGCCGGATGCGGTGGTGCTTGATCTGATGAGCAGCTGGGTGAGCCATCTGCCGGAGGATGGCCGCTACCGGCAGGTGATCGGCCATGGCCTCAATGGCAGGGAGCTAGAGGCCAATCCCCGCCTCGATCGCCATTGGGTGCAGAACCTCAACCAAGATCAGCGCTTGCCCTTGGAGTCAGCCAGTGTCGATGCCGCCTTGATCGTGGCCGGTTGGCAATACCTGCAACAGCCCGAAGCCGTGGCCACCGAACTGTTGCGGGTGCTGCGCCCCGGCGGCCAGTTGATCATCG
>JBIIRU010000319.1:0-3255 GCA_044341355.1 Cyanobium sp.
TCTTGTCCAAAATCGCGTTGGAAATCTTGGACCCTTTACCGATCCCCAGAGGCACGCCTCCATGGGCACGTACGACAGCACGTTCGCGTTCCGACTCGAAACTGTCGGCACCCATCACCAAAGTGTCTTTCAGCACGACCCCCTCCTCGACCCTTAATCGCAACCCGAGCACACAGTGATCGACCAGACAACGATCGAGTCGACATCCTTCACTCAGGATCGATCGTTGAACCTGGGCGTCGTGGATTTGGCTGGGCGGCAGGTAGCGGGCACGCGTGTAGATCGGCGCTTTCTCATCATCAAAGTTGAAGGCGGGCTGCTCATCGGCCAGGGCAAGGTTCGCGTCATAGAAAGCCTTGATCGTGCCGATGTCTTCCCAGTAGCCATCAAACAGGTGGCTCTGCAAGTGATGGCCGGCGCTCAAGGCAGCTGGAATGATGTCCTTGCCGAAATCGGTGGCTTCAGGGTGGCTGTTGAGCAGCTGAAACAGCGTTTCCCGTTGAAACACATAAATCCCCATCGAAGCCAGAAACGGCCGCCGCAGGGCTTCCTCTTGGCTCAGTCCCAGGGCGCCGGTGTCGACGCGCATGGCCGCTAGGGCTTCGCCGCTGGGTTTTTCCCGGAACTCCCGGATCTGCCCATCGTTATCGGTGCGCATCAGCCCGAAGCCAGCCGCCGTTGCGGCATCCACCGGCAGGGCCGCCACCGTCAGTGCCGCACCGCTGGCCCGGTGGGCCTCGATGAAGGCCTGGTAATCCATGCGGTAGAGCTGATCACCGGAAAGGATCAGCAACTGATCCACATTCCACGCCTCAATCAACTCGCGGTACTGGCGCACAGCATCCGCTGTGCCCTGAAACCAGCTTGGACTGTCGGGAGTCTGCTGGGCCGCCAGCACCTCGACAAAGCCGTCACTGAAGTCAGAGGAGAGGTTGTAGGTGAGGCTGATGTGACGGTTGAGAGATTGACTGTTGAACTGGGTGAGCGCGCAGATCTTGTTGATCCCGGAATTGATGCAATTGCTGATCGGGATGTCGATCAGGCGATATTTGCCTCCCAGGGGAACAGCAGGCTTGGCGCGGGTGAGGGTCAGGGGTTGCAGGCGCGTGCCGGCGCCGCCGCCCAGGATGATGGCCAGTACATGCTTCACGCGCTGATCTCTCGCTTGAGGTGGAAGTAGAGGTGGTTTGGATCTTTGTACTGCTGTGGCAGGCAGTGATGCAGGTTCTTGAGGCGATGCCAGCAAACGCTCCGCTCAGATTTGAACCATGCCGCAGCGCATTCCCTTCAGCACAGCCTGCAGCCGGTTGTGCACGTTGAGGGTTTGTAGGAGCCGCTTGGTGTAGGTGTGGGCGGTTTCGTTGCTCACTACTAGGCGCGTTGCGATCTCCCGGTCGCTGAGGCCACTGGCGAGCAGGTCGAGAACTTCATACTCACGGGGGGTGAGCCTGGGACAGCTCAGGTAGGGCAGGATGCCAGAGCGGAGGGAGGGGCTGCGGTAAGAGTGCCCACCAAGCACGGCCATCACGGCGGCCCGCAGTGGCTGCTGATCGTCGACAAAATCCGCCTCGGCCACAACGGCTTCTAGCCATGGTGCCTCGCTGCACTCGGCGGGAATCGCATCCCCCAGCGCCAGAATCACGCAGTGGAGCTTGGGATGGAGCTGGCGAGCCTCACGAACCAGATCGAACCCATTGCCGCTTTCCAGATAATCGGTACAGACCAGCAGCTGGTAAGGCTCGTCAGCTTCCGCCGCCAGATAGCCCAAACAGGCCTCCTGATCGGTGACGGCGCAGGTGATGCGGGAATACCCCCCAAAGCTGCGGCACAGGGCCCGCAGCAGGAAGCGACCTTTGGCCGCCACCGCGACCCGGCCTGGTATTTCCATCGATTCCAGCCCTTCCTCAGGGGTGCCGTTTGCGGCATTGGCCAGAAAGGGCGTGAGATCCATGCTGCTGGGATTGCCCCCTGGCAGGGAAGCGATGTAAGCCAGTGACGACCTTAGACAGGGGGAGGCGTGCCAGCGAGGCGATCACGCTTTAGTCGTCGTAGACGCGGCAGTTGATGTCGGAGGGATTGAGGTCACAGAACACCTCGAACGCGCCCCCCAAGCGGGGGCAAAGCCTCCCCAGATGGGGACATGGCTTGTGGCATTGATCAGAACCGGGGGGAACAGGTATTTGAACGCCCTGATAAAGCAAAGGCTAGTAACTCTATAGAAAACCGCGCATAATAATAGAATACTATGTTAACAACAAGAAATCCAAGTTCTGATCTGGATACCAGGCCACCCGGTTGCTCGACTGGGGACCCTGGCAGATCGTACCCGGTTAGAATTGGTCATAGAGATGGTCATCAGCATGCGTCAGGTCACGGTGGCCGAGGCCAAGGCCCAGCTCTCCAGCCTGCTCGATGCGGTGGAGGGCGGCGAACCCGTATTGATTACCCGCAGGGGCAAGCCCATCGCCGCAATGGTGCCTCGCCGGCCCGTGCGGGACTTGCTGCCGCAGCTCCAGGCCTTGCGCGAGGCGCTGCCCCCTCAGCCCAGCAGCGGTGTTGATGCCGTTCGTGCCCAGCGGGATGCCACAGAGCGCTGATGCTCTACCTCGACACCTGCGTGTTGCTGGCACTGCTGACACCGGAAGTCCATTCGCCAGCGGCCTCAGCTTTTCTGGAGCAGGCCCCGGAAACCCTGGCCATCAGTCCCTGGAGTGCCACCGAGCTGCATTCGGCCTTGGCCCTCAAGGTGCGCACTGGCGCCCTCAGCGCAACAGAGGCGGATCGGGTGCTGGAAGTTTTCGAGAGCAGCCTCGCCCCCGGCCTGCTGTGGCTGGATCTGGAAGCTGATGACTTCCGCAACGCCAATGCCTGTCTGCGGGGCTGGAGCACCAGCCTGCGCGCGGCCGATGCCCTGCATCTGGCGATCGCCTCCGGACGGGGCGCCACGCTCTGCAGCCTGGATGCCCCCTTTGTGCAGGCCGCCCAGCAGCTGGGGCTTGCTGCCCTGTTGATCAACCCAGCCAAAGCGATATGGGGTGACTAAACTAAGACTTAGTTCAAGGTGATGCCCGATGGCGATGGTGAACGTGCACCAGGCCAAAACCCATCTCTCCCAGCTGCTGCAGGAAGTGGAGCAGGGCCAGGAGGTGGTGATCGCCCGCTCTGGGGTACCGATTGCGCGGCTGGTGGCCTGGCAGGCTCCAGCCCAAACAGTGGCGGCGCCTGGGGTGATGCGCGGCCAGATCGTGCTTGCCG
>JBIIRU010000320.1:0-3254 GCA_044341355.1 Cyanobium sp.
CACCCGGTCGACGCGATAGCCCGCCTGGCGCAGCTGCTGCACCGCCTTGAGGGCCGAGCCGCCGCTGGTGACCACATCTTCGAGCACACAGATGCTGGCCCCGGCTGCGGGCAGGGGCCCTTCCAGCCAGGCGCCGGTGCCATGGCCCTTGGCCTCCTTGCGCACGATCAGGGCATCGAGGCGCCGGCCGTCCAGTGCTGCGCGCATGGCCACGGCACTCACCAGGGGATCGGCGCCCAGGGTGAGACCCGCCACCGCAACGGCCGCCGCCTCGACCTGCTCCAGCAGCAGGGCGCCCAGCAGCTGGAGGCCCTCACCGCTGAGGCTGACGGGCTTGCAGTTGATGTAATGGGGGCTGGTGCGACCGGAAGCCAAGGTGAACTGACCCTGGCGGTAGGCCCGTTCGGCCAACAAATTCAGCAGGCGCTCGCGGGCGCCGGCGGCGTCAGGGGCCATCGGTTGGGTGATCTGGAAGGGGATCTGGCCCCAATCCTGCTGCAGGGCTGGCCTGGATCGGTGCTTCTGGATGCTGCCGCAAGGGCGCGATTCGCCAATCTGGCCATGGGGGCCCAGAATGAATGCAAAAGCCGGATTCACGGGGTATCGCCGCCATGATCCTTTTTCTGGGCTACTCACCCGGTCATACCAGTCTTCGACCGACCCATCGCCTTCGATCGACCCATCGCCAGCGGGCTCTTGGCAGGTGGCTGCTGGCGGCCAGCGTTGCCGCCAGCGGTTTGCTGTTCGGGGCGGCTGCGGCTCAGGCGGGCCCGGTGGTTTGTACCACCAGCATCGAAGCCCCAGACATGGGCCCCCTGCGCCCCTATGGCGCCGGTCCGGTGGAGGTGACCCGCTGCGGTCCGGTGGTGACTGTTCCCGAGGTGATGCGGTCCAGTTATTACAGCTATCGCGCCCCCTTCGCCCGCGGCGTCGATATCACCCACCAGATCACCGATGCCCTGGGGATCGCCATGGGCGGCATCGAAGGCAATCGGTTCATGGGTTTTGGCTTCCCCGATCAGGCGATCGTCTGGGATGGCAGTGCCGTTGAAACCACCTATCGCTATCTGATCCAAACCCAGCACGATCCCACCCCCATACGCACCGCCGACCAATCCACCCCCTTCGCCACCAGTGTGGTTGGCGGCGCGGTTGGGGGCCCGGCTGCCGATGGCGCCCCCCGATACCCCCTGCCGGGTTATCTCAGCAACGTGCGCGGTCTCTGGTAAGAAGTTCATGGCGCTGCGGCGCCCCAAAGGGGGTCTAGCAATCTGGTGAATGCAGCGAACTCATAATTCGCCTTAGCCGAGTTCGATCCTCGGGACCCCCATTGCCCCAAAAGACGTTCTGCCAGGCACGCCCTCGGTCATGCGCCATGGCCGGCCGGTACCCCTGCCTGACGCCGATCACCACACCGTCAGTCCGCCTGTTGGAGGGAGATGTCGGCGTCACGCCAGATGGCGGTTTGGCTCAAAAACCAAGCCAAGGCCATGAGAAGGTTCGCCAGAAACTCGTTCTTGTGATGATAGGTATACCTATAGATCCTGTCGTGCCTGCCTTGGTTTTCAGACAAAAGCAGGAGTTTCGCCGTGGTTCTCAGAAACCATCCAATAAGCGTTCTGTGGCACGGAGACCTTGAGGTACTTGCTGCGTAGGTGGCCGGAGCGTGGGCGGCCGGAGTAGAGTAAACAGAACAACAAAGTGCGACTGATCTTGGAGGAATATTCAATGCAAGCGATCAAGTACGTTCACTGGCAGGAGGATGATTCCTGGCTTGGCTACCTTGAAGAATATCCTGATTATTGGACGCAAGGCGACACCCTGGCTGATTTAGTAGAACATCTCAAAGATCTTTACCTTGACCTCTCAGGCGGACGTATTCCGGGTGCTCGCAAGGTTGGTGAATTAGTCATGCCATGAAGGCAAACACGATTGGTATCGAAATCCTGCCACAGGTGTCTCGCAGCCAGTTCCCAGGCATAGAGAGATCAAAGAGCCGCTTGCTCGCCGCATTATCCGACTTCTGCTGGATAGCTCGACCGAATCGCCCAGCGGGAATAACTGACAGTCCGCAGAACAATGTCATACACCAGACCCGCCACCATGATGTCCTGGTTGCACCTTCACCCCTTTGCGGGCTGATGATGGCAAGTGTTGACGAGGCGAAAGCAGTGACCAGGTAAATGGATGCGGATTCGAGCAGAACTGGTAGAGTGGTCTGAGGAGGTGTTTCATGGCTGATTTCATTGAGGAAAAGAATGAAGAAATCGCGGCAGCATGTCTTCAACATGGCATCAAAAAGTTGTTTGTTTTCGGCTCAGCTCTTCGAGATGACTTTAGGCCTGGAGAGAGCGATATTGATCTTCTTGTTGAGTTTGGCCCAGTAGAAGTTACGAATTTATTCCATGCCTACCTAGATGCACGCGAGGCATTTCGAAAGATCTTTCAAGCTGATGTTGATTTGGTAATGCAAGATGCAGTAAAGAATAAGATTATTTCAAGAGAAATAGACCGAACAAAGCGGCTTGTCTATGGCTCGTGATTTATCTGCTTACTTGTGCGATGTCGTTGAAGCATGCAATGCGATTGAAGATGTAATGAAGGGAGTCACTCTGGAAGATTACCGGAAAAAGCGTGCGATAAGGTCATCTGTTGAACGCGAGTTCATCATCATCGGCGAAGCGCTACGAAAGATCAGCGCTCTTGATAATAGGCTATTTATGTCCATTTCTAATTCTCGGTCGGTCGTTGATTTTCGGAATTTGCTTACCCATAACTATGGCGCAATTAATGATAACGCTGTCTATGGCCTTATCTACTCTGATTTGATTGTTTTGAAAGCGGAGGTTGCTGAGCTTCTGAGTGACCTGTTTGATGCAAACTAACATTGCCATGCCCTTGAACCACTACCAATATTTATTTTTGACACTTCACACTCTGCGGCTAAGTGATGGCAAGCGTGATGCGGTCCAGCTATTACAGCTATCGCGCCCCCTTCGCCCGCGGCGTTGACATCACCCACCAGATCACCGATGCCCTGGGGATCGCCATGGGCGGCATCGAAGGCAACCGGTTCATGGGTTTTGGCTTCCCCGATCAGGCGATCGTCTGGGATGGCAGTGCCGTTGAGACCACCTATCGCTATCTGATCCAAACCCAGCACGATCCCACCCCCATACGCACCGCCGACCAATCCACCCCCTTCGCCACCAGTGTGGTTGGCGGCGCGGTTGGGGGCCCGGCTGCCGATGGCG
>JBIIRU010000321.1:0-3249 GCA_044341355.1 Cyanobium sp.
ATCGTCGGCCGGGCGCTCTATGACGGCCGGGTGGAGTTGGCCGAGGCCCTCCAAGCCGTGGGCCCGGAGCGCTGGCAGGACGTTGAACCCTTGTCGCTGGCCTGAAGCGGCTTGGCTGCGGCCAAAATCTCCCACCTGCCCTATAACTGAATTCCAAGTACCGTTTGCTTGCTGTGGTCGACGACTTCATCTCCACCGCGAGTTTGCCCATTGCCAACTCTAAGCCGACTTGCGATCCTCCCCTGCAAAGCGTTGAGGATGTCTATCGACGTTGCCGGGACCTTGGCATGCGTCTGAGCCGCCAACGCCGCATGGTGTTGGATTTGCTCTGGGCAGAAAAGACCCATCTCAGTGCTCGCGATATCTTCGAGAAGCTCAATAATCTTGGTCGAAATATCGGACACACCTCGGTTTACCAGAATCTCGAAGCGCTTCAAAGTGCTGGGGTGATTGAATTTCTAGATCGTGCCAGCGGGCGCCTTTACGGCTATCGATCCGACCCCCACAGTCATCTTACTTGCCTTGATTCCGGTGCCATTCACGATCTTGATGTGCTCCTACCTGAAGATCTTCTGCACCGCATTGAGGTTCACACCGGATACGTCATTGAGTCCTATACCTTGCACCTGTGCGGTCGGCAGACCGGAACTTGAAACCCTTGGCCCCCACCACGACCACGCACCTACCCCAGCTATTGCTGCTGGCTGATCCTCTGCAACAGCAGGGAATTGCCGCGCTATTGCTAGCGGATCCCAGTCTGGGCCAGGTGGTTTTCAGTCCCGGCGATCTGGATGGGGCCCCCCAGCTCGTCATCTGGAGCCTGGTCGCGCTTCCGCCTGCCGCCAGTTTAGAACTTGAACTGCAGCGGCTCTTTGAACGCTGGCAACCGGTGCCAATTCTGTTGGTGCTGCCCGGAGGTCACGGTTATTCGGCCTTGCCCTTGCTGCAACTACCCGTGCAGGGCTTGTTGGAAGCCCCAACAGCTCCACTGCTGCGGGACGCCGTCGCCACTCTCTTGGCGGGTGGCCGGGTGCTGGAGATCGCCCCGGCGCAAGCGTCCGCTGGCAACAGCGCTGGACTCCCCCCAGCCCCAGCGGTGATGGGGCTGGGGCAATGGTTGTTGACTACAGGCCTCTGGCAAATCGAGACGGAACTGCGTCTCTGTGCCCAGTGCCTTGATCAGCCCTCCCCCTCACTGCTGGGCTTGCTTTTGCTGCAGGGCCGGATGCGGGAGCTGCGGGCGGCCCGCCAACTGCTGCTTTGGCTGTGGGGTCCGCTCAGCCTGGCTTGGAGTGGGTCATTGGCCGATTGCTTTGCTGCTGCTCCTGCGGTGCTGCCGCAGGGGGGTGTCTCTGGGCAAAATCTTGGCGTCCCAGGCCTGATTCCCGCCTTCGCCGAGCGCGAAGGCATTGCCATCACCCTGCGCCAGCGCAGTGCCGACGGCCTCTGGGAGGCCTTGCGAGAACGGCTGCGCCAAGAATCCGCCGCCGGGCCAGCGAATGCCAGCGGCGGCCTGCTGGCCCTGGATGGTCTGCTTGACCAGCGGCGCAGTGATCTGTTGCTTTCTCTTCTTGAGCAATTTGACCAGTTGCGCAGCCAGTTGCAGGCCCAGGGCTTCACTGCCGAGAGGTTGTTGGAGCAGTGGCGGGACCTCCAGCCGATGCTGCGCCAGCAGGCCCTGCGGCGCATGGCTGGCGCCTATGTCCAATTGCCGCGCCTGGGGGTGATGCTTCCAGTAGCCGAAACCTTGGTGGACGGCAGTTCCCTGGCGGGCGACGATCCCGATCTGCCGGATCCGTTGATCATGCTTTCCAGTCTGGTGCAAGCTCGACCGTTGTTGGTGGAGGGCCGTCTTCTGCCACCGGATGAACCCCAGGCCGTGCTTTATTTAGAGATGTTGCTGGCCAATTGGTTGGTGCGCAGCGCCGAACAAATTAGCGCCGAGGTGTTGGCGGCTTGCGCCGACTGGCCGGAACTGCGCCGTTATCTGTTACGACCTGAGTTGCTGGCCACCCGCAACCTTGAGCGCCTTCGCAACCAGCTCAATGCTCAACAACGCTGGCAGAGCTGGGTGGAACGGCCGGTTCAGCTCTATGAAAGCCGCCGGCCCCTCTATTGCCTCCAGGGCGGTGCCATTCGCATCGAACAGCTCACCGAACCGCGCGATCAAGAATTGAAGCGGTTGGGCTGGCTGCAGCAATGGGTCACCCTCTGCCTGGAAACCCGGGATGCCCTGGCGCCCCAGGTGCAAAGCCTGATGCGAGGGTTAGGCGATCTTTTGGTGGTGGTCCTGACCAAGGTGGTTGGACGGGCAATCGGTTTGGTGGGCCGGGGAGTCGCCCAGGGAATGGGGCGCAGTTTCGGTCGTGGGTCCTGATAGCCGCGCCTGACGGCACAATGGGGCCATTCGCATGGTCCCTCATTGACCCAGCCGATCCATGCCCGCCGTTTTTGGAGCTGGCTGTTGACCGGTTTGCTCTGGTGGATGGGTGGCATCGCCCTCCTTGGCCTGGGGGAGGCGCCGGCCCAGGCAAGCCTCGACAACGACCGCTACGACGGCAATATTTTCGCCCTTTATGCGGGCAATGGGTCGTTGGTACCACCCCAGACCACCCTGGCGGAGGGTCTGGCGAGAAAAGAGGTGGTTGTGATGGTTTTTTATCTCGATGACAACAGCGCCAGCAAACGCTTTGCTCCTGTGGTTTCCGAGTTGCAACGCCTTTGGGGAAATCGCATCGCCCTGCTGCCCCTGGTCACCGATCCCCTGCATAACCGTCCTGTTGAAGGCCCAAGCGATCCGGCCCTTTATTGGAGCGGTGCCATTCCCCAGGTGGTGGTTCTCGACAAGCAAGGAGAGGTGGTGTTCGATCACACGGGCCCCGTCGATCTTTCGGCCTTGAACACGGTGGTGAGCAACGCAACCGGTATTCCCCTGGCACCTGGAAACGGCGGCGGTTCCATCGTCAGTTTCAACGAACTCAACAGCGAAATCCGCCCAGAGGCCCGATGACCGCCGCCGGATCCAGCCCGGCTACCCGCCTGGAGAAGGACAGTCTGGGCCAGGTAACCGTTCCCTCCGAGCATTACTGGGGAGCACAGACCCAACGTTCCCTGCGGCTTTTCCCCTTCGGTCAGGCCATGCCCCTGGCCATCGTCCATGCCTTGGGCCTGCTCAAAGCGGCCTGCGCTGAGGCCAATGCCGCCATGGGTGTGCTCGATCCCTCTTTGGCCGATCTCATCTCGGCCGTT
>JBIIRU010000322.1:0-3241 GCA_044341355.1 Cyanobium sp.
GGGATCACTCACATACAACCAAAGTCGGCCGTCATGGGCATCAACCACCGCCTTGACCGGATTGCGGAAATAGCGCAACCCCTTGGGGTTGGGGTCGCTGTAGGGATAGGAGCGACTGCTGGTGAAGCCATCGAGTAGCCAGTATTGATGTTGTTCGGCCCGGTAGCCCGCCTGGGGCGCCAGGCGGGCCGTCACCAGGTAGGGCTCGCTCTCGAAATCCAGAAATGGGGCCAGGGCCTCCAGCCGTTGTTTCACCTGCCGGCGCAGCAGCAACAGCGAATTGGGTTGCAGGGAGCCGGTGAGCAGCACCCGCGCCTCTTGCAGATAGAGGGCGGCCGCCAGGCGGTGCCAACGGTTGGCCAAGGAGATGCCCTTGGTGCCGGAAAAATGGTTGTAAACGTTGAGTTCGCCATCGGGGTAGTCGAATTCCTGCACCTTCGTCGGGGCGATGGCGTACGGGGAAGGCCCAGAGGAGTAGTAGAGCTGGGGACGGCCCACCGGCAGCGCCGCCCGGGCTGCGGCATCGCTGATGCCTAGCTGCGGCAGGCCCTGAACCCTGCGACTGCGGCCGAGATCCTTGACGAAGAAAAGCGGCAGGCCATCGCTGCCGAAGGCGTTTACCGGCGAGACCGTGAATCCGTGGCCATGGGTGAACACCAGGTGGCGGTTCAGCCAGGTGCGGGAACCTGCCGGCAAGGCGCCGCTATCCATTTCGCGGGCAGCGATCAGCACCTGGGTTGCCTCCCCCTGGCCCTGGCCGGAAGCGCGCAGGGGGTACCGATCGACAGCGGCGGAAGGGAAGGTGTAGTAGAGGCGCAACTGCTGCAGTTGGCGATTGGCGGCCAACAGCGGCGTGCTGTCCCAGAGGCGGATGTTGGCCAGGGTGCCCGGTGCCGCGGCCAGGTCGGCGGCGGTGAGGCTCTGGCGCGGCTGCAGGGTCAGGGAACGTACGTTCTCTAGCCCGAACGCCCGACGGGTAGCCCGGATGGTGCGTTTGAGATAAGGCGTTTCCACCGCCAGCTCCCGGGGCTGAACCCAAAACCGTTGCACCAGGGGCGCCACCAACCATTCGGCCACCGGCACCATCAACAGGGTCGCCGCCAGCGGGATCAGGGCGCCCCGTCGCAGCCAGTCCTTCGGTAAGGGCACCAATAACCCCACTGCCGTCAGCAGCAGCAGCAGGGTCAGCAGCAACCGCAACGGCAGCCGGACGTAGAGGTCCACATGGCCGGCGCCGGCGGCAATGCCACTGCCTTGAACCATCAGGTCGAAGGGGGCCAGACCCGTGGCGCAGGCCGCCAGGATTGCCAGGAGAGCCAGCTGGGGCCGCAGCACCTTCTGCTGGTCACGGCTCAAGCCGACATAACGCAGATCACTCAAACTGGAGCCCTCCCCCAGGCTCAGCCAGAGTCCCCCCACCAGCCCAACGGCAACCTGGGCGATGGCCACGCTCAACAACAGATGCAGGGCCGGTAGCCGCAGCACCGTGAAGGCCAGATCCAGGCCGGTCAACGGATCCCTTTCCCCGAACGGTTCGGCCAGCAGGGCCGGTAACCAGAGACTCCAGCCCCGGGCGATCGCCGTGGCGGAAGCGGCCAGGGCCGCGGCCAGGGCCAGCCGCAGGCTGTTGAGGGGCCAGATCAACAAGGGGCCGACCAGGGCCAGGGCCACACCTGCCACCCATAGGGGGGACCAGGTGGAGGTGCCCGCCAACCCCGCCAACCCTGTCATCACCTCATCACGAAAGGGGGAGGTGATCAAGCCTTTGGCTTGGATGAGTAGGTAGGACAGGCCAAGGGCCAGGGCCAACAGCAGACCCGTGAGGCAGGCCACAAGGCTGGGGCTTTCCAATCGCAGGATTGGATCGTTGGGAAGCCGTTTCTGGGCGACGGCCTGGCGTAGGCGCCAGCAGCGTTGCAGTTGCTGCAGTTGGAGCCACAGCCCCAGACCAAAGACCAGAGCGAACGCCAGCAGCTGCAGCAGCCAGCGCCGCAGCACCACAGCTTGGAGCCCGAACTGGGCAAACCATTGCCATTCGATAGCCAGTCGTGCCAGGCCGAACAGCAGCAGCAGGGCCAGCGCCGCTCCAGCCAGCAGGGCAACGGAGATCAAGCGTGGCGACCAGGGCCGTTCGGAAAGCACGCGGGCAAAAAGCAAAGCTCCAGGCCAGCGAGGCTAGGAAGGGACCCCGAAGCTGGCCCAGGCAAAGGCCAATTCAATTACCCGACCTGGAAGATCGGGTTTTAACGGGGCATCTCGCCAGCGCTGTTAACCTAAATACCTTGTCTGGCCTTGCGCCTTGACCGCCACCCTCTCTCGCTCTACCTTTACCGGTCTGCGCTGCAAGGAATGCGGCCACGCCTATGCCGCCGAAGCGCGTCACGTCTGCGAAGACGTTTGCTTTGGTCCCCTGGAGGTCGTTTACGACTACGACGCGATCCGTAGCCGCGTCAGCCGGGCCACCATCGAAGCCGGGCCCGTTTCCATTTGGCGTTATCGCGATTTTCTGCCGATCGAGGGAGATCCGATTGATGTTGGCACCGGCTTCACCCCCCTGCTGAAGGCCAACCGTCTGGCCCAGCGCCTGGGCCTTAAACAGCTTTATGTCAAGAATGACGGCGTCAACATGCCCACCCTGTCCTTCAAGGACCGGGTTGTATCGGTGGCCCTGACCCGGGCCCGGGAACTGGGATTTTCCACCGTCAGTTGTGCCAGCACCGGCAACCTGGCCAATTCCACTGCGGCGATTGCAGCCTATGCCGGTCTCGAATGTTGTGTCTTCATACCCTCCGACCTTGAACTGGGCAAGGTTCTTGGCACGCTCGTCTACAACCCAACCTTGATGGCCGTCAAGGGCAACTACGACCAAGTCAACCGGCTCTGCTCCGAAGTGGCGAACACCTATGGCTGGGGTTTCGTCAACATCAACCTGCGTCCTTACTACTCGGAGGGTTCCAAGACCCTTGGTTATGAAGTGATCGAGCAGCTCGGTTGGCAACTCCCCGACCACATTGTGGCCCCCCTGGCCTCCGGATCCCTGTTCACTAAAATCCGCAAAGGTTTTGACGAATTCATCAAGGTGGGCCTGGTGGAAGAGAAGCCCGTGCGGTTCAGCGGCGCCCAGGCTGAAGGCTGTTCGCCGATTGCCCAGGCCTTTGCCGAAGGCAGGGACTTCATCAAGCCCGTCAAGCCCAACACCATTGCCAAGTCGATTGCCATTGGCAACCCTGCCGATGGTCCC
>JBIIRU010000053.1:0-11166 GCA_044341355.1 Cyanobium sp.
TTCTCGGCTCGCTCAAAGAGCGTGGCCTCACTGGCACCCGGCTGGTGATCTCCGATGCCCACCTGGGCTTGACGGCGGCGATCAAGCGGATGTTCCAGGGCTGCTCTTGGCAGCGCTGCCGGGTGCACTTCCTGCGCAACCTGCTGAGCCACGTCCCCAAGGCCGGCCAGGACATGGTGGCGGCGGCCATGAAAGCGGTGTTCGTGATTCAGAAGCCTGATCAGGTCAGAGCCCACTGGCAACAGGTCACGGAGATGCTGCGCAAGCAGTTCCCGGGCGCCGTGCCGGTGATGGAAGCCGCCCGTGATGACGTGCTGGCGTTCCTCCACTTCCCGCAGGAGCACTGGCGCAAGATCTGGAGCACCAACCCGCTGGAGCGGCTAAACAAGGAGATCAAACGCCGTACCAATGTGGTCGGCATCTTCCCCAACGACGCTGCGATCACCCGCCTTGTGGGCAGCCAGTTGCAGGAGCAGCAGGAGGAATGGCAGTTGGAGCGCCGTCGCTTCTTCTCCGAGGCCACCATGGCCAAAATCCCCCAGCCTGGGGAACTGCTGGAGCTCAGCGATGGTGTTCCGTCAGAGCAGGCGTCAACAACCAACAGCTGAAACGCACCAGCTCCTTGCTCGATCTAAACGAATCTCCTCGGTCGCTGAGTTGAACATTCAGCGATAAGGGTTTATCATGGCAAAATGGAGCTGAGCCATCAGCCTCCAAGCAGTCATCCCCTGACTGCTCCTGTTCACCCTCCAGAAAGGGTCACAGGACCTCCTGAGTTACACCACTCGAAGGGGCGCTACCAGTTCGCATGAGTCCATCTTCCAGCCAGATCGATCAGCTCAAAAGGGAGATCGCCAGCGGGCAGGTGGTTGGGGTGGTTCTGGGATCAGGTGTTTCGGTTGCGGCTTGCGGCCGGCAGGAGGTGGGGTTCGATCCCCAGCTGCGGCATAAGTTAATCGCTTAGCGATCGATTATACGGACGCGCAGATCGTGGTGAGTTCTCGCCTAATCGGCCTTCTTCATGAGCGCTGGGGGCGGAAGGGCTTTCGCCCGTTCATGCTGCAGGAGTTCCGCCGGTTGAGTCTGGATTCCACCCAGCTGCTGGGGGAGATCTTCGGCGCCGTGATTCTGTTCACCAACCTGTCTCAACCCGTCGTTCAGACTCGCCAGCAGTGAACGGGACGGCGGCAGAAACAGTCTTCGGTACCAACCACTCAGAACCCAATTGCAGCGGCTGACGGAGGTGTTGTGACTGCTGTTGGGTGCTGATGGGAAATGGCTTTTATCCACATTCATGTGTGCCAATTTCCCCAGTCCAGGAAGTGTTTTACATCACTAGGCAATGCCCGCATGCTTGGCAGAAGTTAGATCTGCTGGTGTTTCTGGTGCCGCAACGCGTGCAGAAAATTAAAAGGTTAGGGAGGTTATCTTCTGGCGTGAATTTGATTTCTTTCTGCAGTTTAGTCTCCTCCGATGGTTCGGGACTCAGTGGTTGATCCTGTTGCCTTTGATGGAATTTTGCAGCCACTTCATCGATCAAACCTCTGACGTCCTTATCTTGTAGTCCAAGCTTTGACTGGCGCTTGGTCAGATCGTCAAGGGCAAACTCATTAAAGGGATAGCCATACTCCTCAATCGCCTTCTCGATGGATCTTTCGTAGCGCTTGATATTCAATCTTTTTTCTTCTATCGGTTGCATTTCGCCGGCTTCTATTTTTCTTGCGATGTCTTCGTTCAGGCCCAGGCGTTTCATTGTTTCGCGAAGTGTTTCCCGTTCCAGCGGCGAGTGAGGTGGATGGATCCATTTGGGCATCATCTGGTGACACGATTGATGCGCCCGTTGTCGCGCTCCGGCGGGTCCTGCGGTCGCCGGCCCGGGGCCACCAAACATTTCTGCTCAGGTTGACCCCCCTGCTGATGTTCATCCTGCCTGGTGGCTGGGTGAGGCTTATCCCCCCTGTCAGGCGGCATCCTGGGGGGAGCCAGACTGCGCCCAGAGCCGTGTTCAGCGACATCCCCAATCCCCCGCCCGAACTTCTGGAGCTGCGCCTCAAGCTCAGGGAGGTGCTCGCCAATATCGGCTACTGCATGGCGGCCGGCATGGGCACCGACGAGCAGGTGCTGCGGCACGACCTGAGCGTCAAGTTCCCGGATGAGGGCACAGATGCCAGGCTTGCTGCGCTGGCAGCCGCCCTGGAGAGCATCGCCGAAGAGGCGGAAGTTTCCGCAGTGCTGGCGGTGTCCGAGCACGTGCTTCTGCCTGATCCGCCGGTCTCCTCCTGAGCATCTCCTCAGCCGGCCTGAGTGCCTGGGAGCAACGCAGCCGCCCAGGCCTCTTAGCTGTGGGTTCCGGCGCCTCGGTAGAGATAGAGAGGCGTGGGCGGCGTCAGGCGGTGGGCTGGCTAGCCTGGCTTCATGGGTCTGATCCGCGGCACCTTCTCCCTCAGCAACCCCACCCGGCCGGATCTGGCGCCGCTGGAGGTGTCGGCCCTGGCCGACAGCGGAGCGGTGCATCTCTGCATCCCGGAGCACCTGGCAATCCAGCTGAACCTGGCGGAACTGGAGCGGCGTGAGGTGGTGCTGGCCGATGGCCACCGGTGCACGGTGCCCTATGTGGGGCCCGTGGAGGTGCGCTTCCGCAACCGCCGCTGCTTCACCGGTGCGATGGTGCTGGGTAATGAGGTGCTGCTGGGGGCAATCCCGATGGAGGACATGGACCTGGTGCTGCGGCCCCAGCTGCAGAGCGTGGATGTGAACCCTGAGAGCCCCAATATTCCTGTGAGCGTGGCGAAGTAAGCCGATGAATACCCTCGCCGCAGGCTTCCGCGTAGCAGTACAACAGCACCCTTGAGCCGCGGGCGGCGTGGTGGATGGTGCGCTGGCCGGTGGGGGAGGCGGCGGTGGTGGTGCTCTGGCTTTCCCAGTGGAACAGAGCGGAGCCGAGGGCCAGGTCGCGGTGGCTGCGGGGCGCGCCGACTGTTCCCAAGGCAGCGGATGCAGCCAGTCTCAGACGGGCGAGCGAATTTCCACCCAGGGCTCACCCTCACGAAGGCTGGCCACAGCCTCCTTGAGGGTGCGCAGAAGCACGGCCTGAAGTGCCTGGTTGGAACTGTTACCAACTCGCAGCCAAATCACCTGCGGAGGTGGGCCTTGCTCGAAGAGAAGATGCAGGAAGTCACGATCCTTCGTCATGACAAAAGCTCCTGCTGATCGAGCCTGCGCAAAGATCTCACGGTCATCAGCATTGCGGAGTCCAAGTTCTCGAACAGGCACCGCTTTAATCGGTGTGAATTGCTCACTGATCCAACTCGCCAGAGCTGGGGACAACTGCGCATCAAGCCAAAGAATCAAGCCACCAGAACAGGATGATTCAACTGATGAGCTGCATAACTCAGGGCCGCCTGCAGATCCTCAGGCTCGAGGTCGGGAAGTTCGCTGAGGATTTGATCGTGGGAGAGCCCAGCGGCATAGAGATCGAGCACATCACTCACGCGGATCCGCATCCCTCTGATGCAGGGTTTGCCGCCGCATTGGGCGGGGTTGTGGGTGATGCGGGATTGAGTCATTGCAGCACGCTAGCGGCTCCAGCGTGTCCTCTCAAACCGCCAACGCCATTTTTATGCAGAGCAACAACCTGGCAGCCACGCCGCCGGGATCGGCCGCTCCAGCCGCCAGCGAATCGCCACTGGTGGACGAACAAGATCCGCTCACCCTCGTGGCCTTCGTAGCGAGCAAACCCCAGACAGCGAAACGGTTCGGTGGGGGAGGCGGCGGTGGTGGTGCTCTGGCTTTCCCAGTGGAACAGCGACGGGCCGAGGGCGATGTCGCGGTAGCGGGTGGAGGGGGAGAAGAGGGCTTCTCAGGCGGGCCCTGTGGAAGTCGTCATTGGAGCTTGTGCCTGGCTATTACCGCTAGAGTAAATTCGTCGTGGTTGTGACAGTCGTGACCACCATCGAGATCACGCTTCCCGACGCGCTTGCGGAAGAGGCAAAAGGAGCCGGACTTCTTTCTCCCGAGGCGATCGAGGATCTGCTGCGTAGCAAATTGGCGTCCGACCGCTTGAAGCGCCTCCAGCAAGCGCGCGATCGACTTTCCGCTCGCCCGGAGGAGGCGATGACGCAGGAGGAGATCCAGGCGGAGATCAAGGCCTACCGTCAGGACCAAAGGATTGCGGCTGGTTCTTGATACCAATACGGCAGTCTCAGGACTGATCTGGCAGGGAACACCTGGCAGGATCATTGATGCTGGCCTGGCAGAGAAGGTTCGGTTGCTCAGCAGTGTGCCTCTGCTGGCTGAACTGGAGGGTGTGCTGCAAAGATCAAAGTTTCAGCAAGCACTTCAGCGGCGGGGCGTCAAGGTTTCGGATCTATTTGACGGCTATGCCGCTCTGGTTGGATGCGTAGCTCCGGTTGAACTTGTCGAACCCATCTGTCGAGACCCGGATGACGACAAGGTGCTAGCTGCAGCGATCGGTGGTGATGCTGATCTGATTGTGTCTGGCGATGATGACCTGCTGGCTCTTGGCCACTACCGGAGCATCGAAATCCTCTCGGCGAGGGATGTCCTCATCCTGATCGAAAATGCGAAGAGCTGATCGGAACAACCAGCTACTCCCCTCAAATCGCCAACGCCACTTTTATGCCAAGCAACAGCCTGGTAACCACGCTGCCGGGATCGGCCGCTCCAGCCGCCAGCGAATCGCCACTGGTGGAAGAACAAGATCCGCTCCCGTTCGTGGCTTTCGTAGCTGGCAAAGCCGAGGCACACGAACGGTTCGGTGGGGGAGCCGCGCTCAGCGTGGTGGATGGTGCGCTGGCCGGTGGTGCTTTGGCTTTCCCAGTGGAATAGCGATGGGCCGAGGGCCAGGTCGCAGTAGCGGGTGGAGGGGGAGAAAAGGGCTTCGCTTTTGCGCAGGGTGATGAACAAATGGTCGGTGGCGCTGGGCTGGTGAGCGAGCACGGCGCAGCACCTCAGGGCTTAGTCTCTTGGCTGAGCAGTAGAAAACCCGCCTCCGGATGGGTGGAGAAAGTCTCGATCGAGTCAACGTGATCAAGCAGTAAGGAAGCTGTTGCCGCATTGCCGGCGTTACCGATGGCCAGGCAGATCACCTTGGGAGGGAAACCGTGACTCACGCTGAGGCGCAGAAAATCCTCGTCCTTGGTCACCAACATCTCATCTTCAGAACGTGCCCGCTCCCAGAGCGTCAGATCATCGGCTCCACCAAGACCCAGAAGCCGCACATGGCTAACATCGGGAAACCGATTGGAAAGCAGCGGCAGCAGGCGCTCTGAAAGGTTCTCATCCAGAAGCAGTCGGACGCTCACGCTGCGGTTGTCAGGCTGATCAGCAGGCGTTCACGATCAGCTGCATAGGCAAGACAAGCCAGCACGTCGTCGTGGGTGAGCTGGGGGAAATCCTCCAGCAGTTCAGCCTCATTCATGCCTCTGGCCAGGCAGCCGAGAACATCCCCCACGGTGAGCCGGGTACCGCGCACACACGGTTTGCCGAAACGAACGGCGGTGTTGCTGGTGATCCGCTCATGGATGGCCATTATTCAACGCTAAACCGCCAACGCCACTTTTTGCCAAGCAACAGCCTGGCAGCCACGCCGCCGGGATCGGCCGCTCCAGCCGCCAGCGAATCGCCACTGGTGGACGAACAAGATCCGTTCACCCTCGTGGCCTGCGTAGCGCGCAAACCCCAGACACACGAACGGTTCGGTGGGGGAGGCGGCGGCGGTGGTGCTCTGGCCTTTCCCAGTGGAACAGCGATGGGCCGAGGGCCAGGTCGTGCCAGAGCACGCCTTCACGGCGGATCCAGGGGGCTTCATCGGTGAGCACGCCAAAGGCTGCTTCGGTCTCGGCGCGGCTGTAGTGGCCGTGCACGCGCAACGGCACCGGCAAGGCCCAGGGCAGCGGGTGCAGTTCCGCTCGCCCTTGGCCGTCAGAGCAGCTGGCGGAACTGCTCAGGCGTCAGACCTGCATCACGGGCGATCGCGCCCATGTTGATGAAGCCGGGGCATTACAGCGCCAGTTCGAGCGTTTCCACGCTTTTCACGCCAGCCTCCTCGGCCTCCACCTCAAGCCAGAGGGCGATGGCCTCACGGATGTGTTCCAGGGCCTCGTCGCGGCTCTCCCCCTGCGAATGGCACCCGGGCAGATCCAGACAGCTCACGGCCCAGCATTCTTCCGTTTCCAGCAGACGAATGCGATAGCTCATGGTTTGGCCCAGCTCTTTTGAGCCAGTCTGGCGGGTCTCAAACCGCCAACGCCACTTTTATGCCAAGCAACAGCCTGGTAACCACGCCGCCGGGATCTCCCGCTCCAGCCGCCAGCGAATCGCCACTGGTGGACGAACAAGATCCGCTCACCCTCGTGGCTTTCGTAACGCGCAAAGCCCAGGCACACGAAGGGTTCGGTGGGGCGCCGGGTCGGCCATCTTGTTTGCGTTGCTCGCGCACGAACAGGAGCACCCTTGAGCCGCGGATGGCGTGGTGGATGTAGCGCTGGCCGGTGGGGGAGGCGGCGGTGGTGGTGCTCTGGCTTTCCCAGTGGAACAACGCGGGGCCGAGGGCCAGGTCGCGGTAGCGGGTGGAGGGGGATAAGAGGGCTTCGCTTTTGCGCAGGGTGATGAACAGCAGGTCGGTGGCGCTGGCTTGGTGCCAGAGCACGCCTTCGCGGTGGATCCAGGGGGATTCGGTGGTGAGCACGCCGAAGGCCGCTTCGATCTCGGCGCGGCTGTAGCGGCCGTGCACGCTCAACGGCACCGGCAAGGCCCAGGGCAGCGGGTGGAGACGGCGATCGGCCCGCTCGCCCAACAGCCGCAGCAGCTGGATCAGCTCCTGGCGCCAGGCGCCTGCCTGCCTGAGCACCGCCAGGGCCTGATCGAGGGGTCGCCACTGGCGGCCGGTGCCGAAATCCGGCGCCAACCCTGCCGTTGTTGATCCTTTGCTGGATCCGAGGACTCTCCTGCTGCCCACCAACCCGGCTCCTGCTGCAGCGTGCCGAGAGGATCGTGGCCTGTCCTGCGAAGCTCCGCGATGATGAGCCTATGACCACCACGCCGACCCCTCTGGTGACCCGCGAGGCCCTGCTGGCATTTACGCAGCAGTTGGTGGAGCACTACGCACCTGAAAGGGTGATTTTGTTCGGTTCCTTGGCCCGTGGTGAGGCGCGCTGGGATTCTGATGCCGACATCCTTGTGGTGATGCCCTTCGAGGGTCGTCACCTAGCCAAGATCCGTGAAATGCGCCGTCTCTGCCCGGTGCGATTCCCCCTCGATTTGTTGGTCCGGCGGCCTGAGGAAGTTGAGGTTCGCTATCGGGGGGGTGATCCGGTCGTGCGCGAGGCGCTTGACCATGGAGAGATGCTGCATGGTTGAACCCTGGTCAGCTGTTCCGGAGTGGATGATCAAGGCGGAAGGCGATTGGGAAGCCTTGGAGATCCTCCTGACCAGAAACAGTCCAGGTTTGCGTGATGCGGTGGTGTTTCACGCCCAGCAATGCGTGGAGAAGCTGCTCAAAGCACGGCTGATCCAGCTTGGCCAACCGGTCGACAAGATCCATGATCTGGCTGCCCTGTCGCGTCAACTGGAGGCGGTGGATGGCCAATGGAGCTGGGATAGTGAGGAACTGGCTGATCTCTCCTCAGGAGCCGTGCTCGCGCGCTACCCGGGTTTTGAAACCTCAGCCGAGGAACAGGCAGAGTTGGTGGAATTGGCCAGCCATCTGAGGCGGGCTCTGAGGATTCTGCTTGGCTCAGAGGAGGAGGAAGGGTGAACAAAACGACTGAGGTGCTGGGAGTTCAAACCGCCAACGCCACTGCTATGCCAAGCAACAGCCTGGCAGCCACGCCGCCGGGATCTCCCGCTCCAGCCGCCAGCGGATCGCCACTGGTGGACGAACAAGATCCGCTCACCCTCGTGGCTTTCGTAGCTGGCAAAGCCGAGGCACACGAACGGTTCGGTGTGGGCGCCGGGGCGGCCATCTTGTTTGCGTTGCTCGCGCACGAACAGGAGCACCCTTGAGCCGCGGATGGCGTGGTGGATGTAGCGCTGGCCGGTGGGGGAGGAGGCGGTGGTGGTGCTCTGGCTTTCCCAGTGGAAGAGGGCGGGGCCGAGGGCTAGGTCGCGGTAGCGGGTGGAGGGGGAGAAGAGGGCTTCGCTGTTGCGCAGGGTGATGAACAGCAGGTCGGTGATCAGCACGCTCGGCCAACAGCAGCAGCAACTGGATCAGCTCCTCGCGCCAGGTGCCTGCCTGCCAGAGCACCGCCAGGGCCTGATCGAGGGGCCGCCACTGGCGGCCGGTGCCGTAGCCGCCAGGCTTCTGCGAAGCAGTAGAGCTGGGCGGTGAGCATCAGCCACTGGCGCATCTCGCGCTCGGAGAGCGCCTGCGGATCGGGTGGCGCGGAGGCGGCCAGGGAGGCGGCGGTGGCGCGCAGACGGTCGGGGTCGTCGAGGTGGGCAGGCCGGCGGCGAATGCGAGGCTGAGGCGCTCCTACTGGGAATGGGGTGAAGCCGCGAGGTGGGGCGGCAACCAGCCCAGCTCGCGCCGCAGGGATGTGAAGCCGGCGCCGCGATCGAGGAACGGGCCTGGGGCGGAAATTGCGCCAAGGTGACCCCACTGGAGCACCACGGCCAGGAGAACGTACCGGAAACCTGGGCGATCGCGAACATGATCATCCATGAGTTTGAAGGTGTGGTCGAGACCGCAGCTACGTTCAAAAATCCCAGATACCGCAACTAGCAGGGTAGACTCCACCCCTACGTACACGTCATCGCCAATTCATGGTGGAGCTAACATGGTTTACCTAAGCCAACCAGAAATCAAATACCGAAGTCCGTTTGTGCCACAAAAGACTGGGAGGCCTACTTTCCTGTATTTGACCAACTGAAATGACCATAGAAAAACATAAAAATCTAACGGCCTTTGAATTCTTCTACGGCGCAGGTGCCATATGTTATTGCCTTGGGCAATCAGGTATCCAGGTTTTGACCGGAATCGACAACGAAATAGAATGCCAGACAACGCGCGGGGATAGTATTCATTCTTTCGCCCGTCAAATAGGCAAAGCGGTGTCCTCAGAGTTAGCGCGCAGGGTCGGCGAGCACATAAAGCAGATTCACCAGAATGGCTAAAATACGTACACGAGCCAGAGCGGTAGACATGCTTGGAAGGCAGCAGATTGCCACCATCCAAAATGCAATTTCTGAGCTATTTAAGAATGCCCATGACGCTTATGCGACTGAAGTTAGGTTAGATTACTTTGAAGATTCTGGTCCTAAGTCTCAGGGTGTTGTTTGTGTTAGAGATAATGGAGTTGGGATGACTTATGATGACTTTGAGAATAAGTGGCTTGTTTTAGGTACTGAAAGCAAGTTAGGCGATGAAGCGGCACACCACTTTTGTCCCCCAGATATGCAGAAACGGCCGATTACAGGTGAGAAGGGTATTGGACGTCTTGCTATCGCTTTGCTCGGAAGTCAAGTACTTGTGGTTACAAGAGCATTGCGGCATGATGGTCTCGGGGATTTAGTCATGTGCTGGATACATTGGGGTCTTTTTGAACTACCCGGGATTAATCTGGAAGACATTGATTTACCTATTTATGTATTTGAGGGGGGCTTTTTCCCCGATACGGAGAAGATTCTTGACCTACGCAATCAACTGCTTACTAATATTAATACATTGGAAGATATGTGTGATCCTATGCTTTTATCGGCAATAATCGATGATATAAAGGCATTTTCACCAAACCCTTCTGATCTAGACAGCTACTTCAAGGAAAGAGAAGATGATGTTATTTCACTTGCAGATGATGGTCATGGTACGCAATTCATAATTTGGTCGGCTAATCCCGTTATTAAAGTAGAATTCTGCACAGAAGATAAGAAAGATGACTATAGCTTTAGAAAACAGCTTCTTGGATTTAACGATTGTACATTTGGTGAAGTAAGCGAGCCACGTATTATCACATCAATCAAAAGGTGGCAGCCAGGCAGTCTATTGGGTGATGAATATTTGGATAGCAGTAATTTCTTTAATCGCAAGGAGCTCACTGAATCTTCTGATCATTTCTTGAGCGGCTATGTCGATAAGTTTGGCCAATTCAAAGGTAGACTAAGAGTTTACGACAAAGAATATAATGAACTTACCATTCCTTGGTCAGAAAGCCATGGCCGCCCATCAAGCTGCGGTCCTTTTAAAATAGTTTTTGGCTATCTCCAGGGACTTTCAAATGAATCATTGGTTCCGAGAGAAGAATGGGTAAACATGAGTAATAAGCTTGAATATATGGGCGGTATCTATATCTATCGCGATGGGATCAGAATTCTCCCTTACGGAGACCATTCATTCGACTGGCTGGAAGTTGAAAAGCGAAGAACCAAAAAAGCTTCAGATGCGTTTTTTTCTTTTCGCCGTATGTTTGGTGCAGTACTAATCACTAGGACTAATAATCCTGGTCTCCAAGAGAAAGCTGGTCGAGAAGGATTTCAGGCCAATTCAGCATATCGTGACTTTCGCGATATATTGATGAAGCTACTCATGCATTTAGCTGCTGAGTTCTTTCGAAAAGGTGGGACATATACAGAGTTTTTTGAACAAGATAAGGCTGAATCTAGGAAGAGAACAGAAGCACTTGACCGGCAGCAAAAGAAATCAATACAAAGCCGAAAAAGCTTAGAACTATCATTGCAAACATTTACTGATAGTACAGCAGGCAAAATACCGGAAGCAGAGATTGCTAAGCTAAAAGAAAAAACCAAGAGCAGAATGCAAGCTGCGGCACTAATTCCGGATCCAGAGAGGGCTGCTGTAGGTCTTGTAAAGGCTGAACAAGAAGCAATTGATGCACTCGCAAAGCTGAGAAGCGAATTTGACCGAAAGAAGCCATCAGGAGTGGCCTTAACCAAGTCCTTGTCTTACGATTGGAATATGTATCTACAAGAGCGGAATCGGATCGAAAATGATCTCTTTGTGCCTTTTGAAAAGGAGATATCTAATTCCTTGAGCGAGGCCCCCCCTACCAGGAAAGATGTCACCCCTCTCAATCTCAAACCCGGGGGCTTGATGGAGCAGAGCAATGCGTCGTTACAGCGAGGCGATCAAGGCTGATGTCAGAAGGCGGATGAGTCCGCCGAACAGGCAGTGCGTGGCCCGAATTTCAA
>JBIIRU010000323.1:0-3238 GCA_044341355.1 Cyanobium sp.
TTCCGGGGGGGTGCCTTCCCGGTAGCGGGCAATCGCCTGATCGAAGAGGGATTCGGGACTGGCCGTCATGGGTGCAAGCGCTGCCGGTGAAATGAGCCGATCTCAGATTCCCATGTCGGCACCCGCTTGCAGGGGGTCAGACGGCGAAGGAGCTGCCGCAGCCGCAGGTCTGGGAGGCGTTGGGGTTAGTGAAGTTGAAACCCCCGCCGATGAGGGCCGAGGAGAAATCCAACTGCATGCCGTAGATGTAAAGCAGGCTTTTGGGATCGCACACGACGCCAAACTCACCGCCCTCGGCAGGTTTGTAGGTGTAACGCTCATCATCTTCGCGAACGCCGGCGGCATCGATGAAGTCCATGGTGTAACTCATGCCGCTACAGCCGCCGGAGCGCACCCCCACCCGCAGGAGCTTGCCTTGGCCCTGCTGGCCCATCAAAGTGCCCAACTGGCGCATCGCCGCTTGGGTGATCAGAATTCCTTTGCCATCAATGCCTGTGTGGTTGGCGGCCGGCGCCTCGCTCAGGCTGACCTCACTGCTGGGGGCAATGCTCATGACTGCTGCTCCTGTGTAGCCGAAGGCATTCACTCTATGGACTCCCGCCAGGGTCGGGTGGCCAGGGTGGCTTTTCTGCCTTGGGCGGTTGTCCGCCGGCGCTGGCGAAGCCCCCCTGCCTAGAGTGAATCTTGGATGGGAGCGCAAGGGTGAGAGTCGCCATCGTCGGCGCCGGTCTGGCTGGATTGTCCGCCGCCGTGGATTTGGTGGAGGCCGGCCATGAGGTGGATCTTTATGAGGCCAGGCCGTTCATGGGCGGCAAGGTGGGCAGCTGGGAAGACCCCGAAGGCAACCATATCGAGATGGGCCTGCATGTGTTCTTTTTCAATTACACCAACCTCTTTGCCCTGATGCGCAAGGTGGGCGCCCTGGAGAATCTGCTGCCGAAGGAGCACCACCACCTTTTCATCAATTGCGGCGGCGATCTGCGCGAGCTCGACTTCCGCTTTGCCCTGGGAGCTCCCTTCAATGGCCTCAAGGCCTTTTTCACTACGCCCCAACTCGGCTGGATTGACAAGCTGCGCAATGCCCTAGCCCTGGGCACCAGCCCGATCGTGCGCGGATTGGTGGATTACGACGGGGCCATGGGGGTGATCCGCGAGCTTGATGCTGTCAGTTTTGAAAACTGGTTCCTGGGCCATGGCGGCAGCCGCCGCAGTATCGAACGGATGTGGAACCCGATTGCCTATGCCCTGGGTTTCATCGATTGCGCCTCGATTTCGGCCCGCTGCATGCTGACCATCTTCCTGATGTTCGCCACCCGCACCGAGGCCTCCAAGCTCAACCTGCTCAAGGGATCGCCCCACCGTTGGCTGACCGGGCCGATCCTGGATTACATCCAGGCGCGGGGGGGGCGGCTCCATCTGCGCCATCGGGTGACCCGGGTGGACCATGGCGTTGGCCCTGGCGATGGCCCCGAGGCATTACGGGTAACGGGGATGGTGATGGCCACCCCGGAGGGAGAGACCATGGTTGAAGCCGACGTTTACTTGGCGGCTTGCGATGTGCCTGGCATCCAGCGGCTGTTGCCGACGGACTGGAACCGTTTTCCCCAATTCGCTGCCATTCATCAGCTGGAGGCCGTTCCAGTGGCCACGGTTCAGCTGCGTTATGACGGTTGGGTTACCGAACTCGGGGACTCCGATGAGGCGCTGCAGCGCCGCTTCAATCTGCAAAAGCCCACTGGGCTGGACAATCTTCTCTATACGGCCGATGCCGACTTCAGTTGCTTCGCTGACCTGGCCCTGACCAGTCCGGCGGATTACCGCCGGGAAGGTGTCGGTTCCCTGTTGCAGTGCGTTCTGACCCCTGGGGATCCCTGGATTCCCCGCCGCACCGAGGACATCGTGGCCGAGACCGATCGCCAGGTGCGTCAGCTGTTTCCTTCCGCCGCCTCCTTGACTCTGGTTTGGAGCAATGTGGTCAAGCTGGCCCACTCCCTTTACCGCGAGGCTCCAGGCATGGAACCCTATCGCCCGCAACAGCGCACACCGGTGGTCAATTTTTTTCTGGCCGGTAGTTACACCCGCCAGGACTACATCGATTCGATGGAAGGTGCCACGATGAGCGGCAAACTGGCGGCTGCCGCCATGCTGCAACATACCCCGCCTCTGGCGCTCAACGCCGCTTTCGTATAGGACAAACACCATGGGACGCTGGCTCGAACATACGGTCACCACTGAAATCCAAGCTCCGGTAGAGCGTGTCTGGCACGTCTGGAGTGACTTAGAATCCATGCCCCTGTGGATGCATTGGATTGAATCCGTCGTCACCCTCGACGACCCGGATCTAACGGAATGGACCCTGGTTGCCCGGGGCTTCACCTTCCAATGGAAGGCACGCATAATGAGGCGCGTGGAATTCCAGCAATTGCATTGGGAATCGGTCGGTGGCCTGCCGACCAAGGGGGCCGTGCGCTTCTATCCATTGGGCGAAGATCGGACCGCCGTCAAGCTCAGCGTCAGCTATGAGTTGCCGGGTGTGCTTGCGCCCATCATGGAACCAAGCATCATGGGCAATATCGTTACCAGGGAGTTGCAGGGGAACCTTGATCGATTCCGGGATCTTGTCCAAAGTAAATCCGTCAGCTGAAATCCGCTCGCGGTCCAAAGCTGTTGTGAGCTTGCTGTCAGTTTTTTTGCTGGCTGGTTGCTGGCCCAGTCCGCCCCCTGAGGACACAGCCGGGCCCCCACCGGCGGCGCCCCCCCCCGCGCACTCCGGCCGGCCCAAAGACTTTGTTGCCTTGGATCTGCCGCTCGATCCCCTGGCCAATAAGGACCAACTGTTGCGTTCGTTCCAAGCGGGCCGCAAAGATCCCTTTGGCAACGTCGTCTTGACCCAAAAGGTGCAACTTGCCAAGGCCGCCGAGGCTGGGGCGGGCGCCGACGGCTCAGCCTCGGCTGGATCAGGCGTATCGGGCCTTCGGGGCTCAAGTTCAATCGGCAAGGAAGCTGCCTGTGATTCCCTGAAGAGCACGATCCAGGTCACCGGTCTGATCCACGGCGCGGGCTCCAGCGAAGCCATCGTCGTCAACAACGCCACTGGGGAGACGGGCAGCCTGCGACCAGGGGACAGGGGAGGTCGCTCCACCACACTGCTACCAACTGGTTGTCAGGTTCAATCGATCAATGTCAACGCCGGATACTTGGTGATTACCCCTATAAAAAAAGGTCCTCCCGTCCCGCT
>JBIIRU010000324.1:0-3233 GCA_044341355.1 Cyanobium sp.
CACGGTTGCCAGCCGCCGGTGGCGATCTGAGCCTGCACATCCACCACAGTGTCCGCGAGGATGGCTGGACCCTGTTCGGATTCGGCGATCGTCAGGAGCGTGATCTTTTTCGGGATCTGGTGGCCGTAAGTGGCGTGGGTCCCCAGATGGCCCTGGCCCTGCTTGGAGCCATGGAGGTCGACGAACTGGTGCGAGCCATCGCGGCAGCGGACCTGCGGCGACTCAGCCAGGCGCCGGGGGTGGGCAAGCGCACGGCGGAGAGGCTGGCGGTCGAACTGCGCAGCAAAGTTCAGGCCCGCTTTCCCCAGCTGCTGGCGGCAGACCCAGGCCTAGGGGCCGATTGGGCGGACGACAACCAGGGGGAAGCCTTGGCCAAGGGCTGCCGCGCCGAGGTGGAACTCACCCTTGGGGCCCTGGGCTATGAACCCTTGGAAATCCAACAGGCCTGGCGGGCCGTTGCCGGCGAAGGCCAGGCTGGCCTGGTAAGCAGCGACGACTGGCTGCGCGAATGCCTGCGATGGCTGTCCCGGTCCTTAGCTTGAAATTCGCTGCCCAGGGCACCCGGCCAGGTAAAGTAGATGATTCGATCAAAAGGGGCTACGAGCAGTCCATGCCGCTGACCACCACCCGCAAACAAGAACTCATCAACACCCATCAGACCCACGGCACCGACACCGGGTCGGTGGAAGTGCAGGTGGCGATGCTGAGCGACCGCATCAATCAACTTAGCGGCCACCTTCAGAAAAACATTCACGACTTCTCCTCCCGTCAAGGGCTGCTCAAGATGATTGGTCGTCGCAAGCGGCTGCTCTCTTACCTGCGCCAACAGAACGATAAGCGCTATGCGGCGCTGGTCGAAAAACTCGGCATCCGGGGCTGAGGCGGGCCATGGCCCGGCCACCTAAACCCTCCGCCTTCGGCTCGAAGACGGTCAAGGCCAAAACGGGGCCCAAAACACCTCGGCCATCCCAGATTCCCGAGGCGGTTTCCCGGCGAATGGCCCGACGCATCGGCCTTGCCACTGGACTTCCCACCCTGTTGGGCATGGTTGTGTTTGTTGCCAGTTATTTCTTAGTCAGCCGCCGCCTGATTGATATCCCACCAGTGGTCACCCTGGGTTTGTCAGGAGGATTTTTCCTGCTTGGCCTGATAGGGCTGAGTTATGGCGTGCTCTCAGCCAGTTGGGAGGACGCACCTGGCAGCCTGCTAGGCATTGAGCAGATTGGCCTGAATCTCAACAGGTTAAAGGCCTCCATCAAAACTGGAAGAACTGGCAATAGCTAGGGCCATGAATTCCCAAAATGTTTAGCAACAATGGCCCGGCCTGGGGCCTGATCGAACCCAAGCCTCGGCCCTGATCAGGCCCAGGCCCCGGCCAGCTCAAAAATCCCGGTCGGTAAGAATTTCACAGCCATCACTGCTTACGACAATGGTGTGCTCCCACTGGGCCGACAGTCCACCGTCCACCGTGACTACCGTCCAGCGATCCCGCAGCGTGCGACAGGCTTTGCCGCCAGCATTGAGAATAGGTTCCACCGCCAAGGTCATGCCCGGACGCAGCGTCATGTTGGGCAAATCCCTGGTGCGGTAGTTGAACACCGAAGGCTCTTCATGCAGGTTGCGGCCCACACCGTGCCCCGTGTAGTCCTCAACGACCGCATAGCCGTGGGCTTCAACATGGTCCTGAACCGCACCGGCCAGATCCAGGAGACTGCTGCCTGCTTTCACGGTGGCCAAGCCCTTCATCAAGGACTCCTGGGCGACTCGGCTGAGCCTTTGGCCCTCGTCACTCATGCCCTCACCTACGGCGATGGTGATGCAACTATCGCCGTGATACCCCTCGTAACAGGCACCCGTATCCACCTTGAGCAAATCACCGGCGTGGATCACCCGCTTGGCACTGGGGATGCCATGCACAACCTCATTGTTGATGGAGGCGCAGATACTGGCCGGGAAACCGTGGTAGCCCTTGAAGCTGGGCACCGCCCCCATGGCCCTGATCCTCTGTTCGGCATGGCGATCCAGGTCGGCTGTAGTCATGCCAGGGGCAACCATTTCACTGATTTCCCGCAACACTGTTGCCACGATGCGACTGGCCCGGCGCATCACCTCAATCTCACGGGCTGATTTGACCTCCACACCCCGGCGGCTCTTCTGAATCCGGGGGCCGGCCTGGGTGATCTGGGCCGCGTCCGCCGTGGCTCGACCAGCGGTGGTGCTGGCCAGCAGATCGGCAAACAGATTCATGGGGTCCGGTTCGAAGGAGCGGGGGAAGGGCCGATGGGTAAGGCCCGCTAGGACCCTCCAGGATTTTCGCCCCTGCCAAGCTATCAAGGGTGTCATCGCAGCTGCGCCTTGGCCCCCACCGATCCCTTCCCCGAAGCCGATGCGGCACCCGCATCTCCCCCTTCCTCCTCCCAGCGGCCCCACCAGCCCAGGGGTCCATCTCTGGCCCTGCGGCTGCGCCAGGCCCACGCCAATCTGGCGCCCCTGGTGCTGGCGCCATTGCTGGTCACCGCTGGCAGCGGGGTGGCCTATCGGTTGTTACGGGACTGGGGGGGCTGGGGACGGGATCGGGCCCATGGCCTGATGGTGGTGCACGAGGGGGAATGGTTGAAACCCTTGTTGGGTGCGGGGGCCGAGACGTTTTATGTGCTTATTAATGGGCTAGGGCTGCTCTGGATGCTGGGCAGCGGTGCTTGGCTCGCCTGGGATCGTTGGCGCCGCAGCGGACCATCGGGGGGAGCTGGTAAAGGGGGCGCCTAAGCCGTTACAATCTCGGTTTGGCCTGAAGCCTTCGCATGGGCTGGCTGCGGACGGAACCGAAACCACGATGGATCCTGTGAACGACACCGAAACCAATTTGGAATCCACGGCCACTGCGGCCGAGCAAGGCAACGTCGCCGTTGCCACAGCTGAGGCCAGTCCAGCAACGGTTACCTTGACCACTGGCAAGCTCGGAGCCCGTGAGCTAATAGCCGCCTTCGAAGCCGCCCAGCTGAAAAGCGATCTGCCCGAAATTTATGTTGGCGATACCGTCCGGGTTGGCGTCCGTATCCGCGAAGGCAGCAAGGAAAGAATCCAGCCCTACGAGGGTGTGGTGATTGCAAAACGCCATGGTGGCCTGAACGAAACCATCACCGTGCGGCGTATTTTTCAGGGTGTGGGTGTCGAAAGGGTTTTCATGCTGCATAGCCCCCAGGTGGCCAACATCAAGGTTGAGCGACGCGGTA
>JBIIRU010000054.1:0-11094 GCA_044341355.1 Cyanobium sp.
GTTTGGCGGCGGTCATTTCCTGCCAGGGTGAGGCTGATCGGGCCGTTGATGCGGCTACCCGGCGCCAGGCTCAACTTGAGTCGGTTGCCGTTACCCAGCCAGCGCACGTTGAAGGGCGGCTCAATCCGGCTGCTGGCGGCCACGCTGGCGCGATCCATCGGCCGGCTGAACTGGAGTTCCAGGGAGGCGGGGCCGCTGCTGGCCTCGCTCTGCTGCAGCTCCACGAGTCGAGGTGGCAGGCGCAGCAGCAGTTGTTGCTGGCCCACTGCCAATACCAGCGGCACGATCAGGGCCAGCGCCAGCCGATTCATGGCTCCAGAGGCCGTCGTGGGCGCGGGATCGCTGAGATCCGTTGCGGAATCACCACCAGTTCTTCCCTGTCAAGACCCTGTTGCACGGCCATCGATCCCGTGATCTGCAGCCATTGATCCGCTTTTGGCAAAGGGTTGCCAGCGGGCCAGCGCACCGGTAGGCCAATCGGCGTCCCATCGGCCAGGCAGCAGCGCACCAGTAGCCGTGCCAGCAGGGGCGGGCCATCGTTGCGAGGGAGCACGAATCCACTGATGCGCACAGGATCGCCCACATAGAGCCGCGGGTCGCTCTGAGTGCGCAGCAGCCGTACCCAGTCAGTGAGGCTGCGCTGGGCCGGTGGTAGGACAAAAGCCAGTTCGGCTTCGCTGCTGTCGTCGCCGGGGCGGCGCTGAGCCAGATCGGCAAAAGAAGGGTTCGGCGGCAGACCGATCAGCAGCACGGCGATCAGGGCTGTGGCAACCAGCGACTGCCAGTGGCGGGGGGTCACGGCTTCAGCGGCAACCGGGGCAGCGGTTTTGCTCCTTCGTCCCTGCAGTGGCAGCACCAGCAGCATCGCCCACACGAGCAGCAGCAACCCGGCAATGCTCACCAATGGGTGAAACACACTGCGCAGCAGCAGATCCAGCCGTCCATCGATGCTTGAGCGCAGCAGCACCAGGCCCCATAGGGCCAGCGCGACGGCCTGCGGGGCGTGCGACTTCACAGCAGCCACAGGTTGATCCACTGACTGATGAGCAGCACACTCAAGCCGGCCCCAACCGAGGCCAGCACCAGACCCCGTGGCCGCAGCAGCAGGCCCAGCAATCCCGCCAGTTTCAGGTCGATCACTGGGCCCAGCAACAGAAAGGCCAGCAGGGCCCCCGGGGTCACCTGGGCCGCGAAGCTCAGGGCCAGAAAAGCATCCACGCTCGAGCACACCGAGATCACCACGCTCAGAGCCATCAGCGCCAAAATGGAGCCAGTGGGGCTGCTTCCCAGGTTGAGTAGCCACTGGCGCGGCAGTACCGTCTGAACCAGAGCCGCTAGGACACAGCCGGCGACAAGCAACAGAGCCAGTTGCATAAACTCCCGCCCGCCATGACTTAGCACCTCCTGCAAGGGAGGACGAGTCATGGGTTGTCGTGATTCCTGCTGATCGGTTGCTGTTGTAGCGGCAATACCAACCAGTCCCGAACGCCGTTGCAGCAGGTTCACTGCGGACAGTGGTTGGTTGAGCTGCCGTTCAGCCAGCACATCAGCCTGCAGCAGCCGCTCCTCCGGAATCAGGCGCAGGAGCATGCTCAGGGCCAGCGCTACCAGCACCGCCCCGATGGGGCGGGCCAACAACAGCCAGGGCTGGGCAGGAAAGGCGGCCCAGGTGCTGGCGATCACGATCGGGTTGAGTACGGGTGCTGCAAACAAAAATCCCAATGCCGTTCCCAGGGGTGCGCCGCCCACCAGCATCCTGCGTGCCACCGGCACGTTGCCGCATTCACAGGCCGGCAGCGCAAAGCCCAGGGCGGCACCGCTGAGCGGGCCCAGCAGCGGATGGGCCGGCAGCCGCCTGAGCCAACGCCCCCCCGGGGCAAGCCAGCGTGCCAGGGCCGAGATCAACACACCGATCAGCAGAAAGGGCAGCGCCTCGATCAACAGCCCCTGAAAAAGAGCCCATGCGGTGTTGATCCTGGTCAGCCCCTGCTTGTCCATGGCCCACCACCGGCGAGAGCGGTTCTCATTCTGCCCGATTGGCGCTGGCCATGTTGCGGGCGCAATCCCCTTCTGAGGCAAACACTGCACCTCCAGCCCGGAAGGCAAGGTCATGCTGTCCCCTTCCCGCCCGCACCAGCACCGGCACCCGTTTGAAGGCGGGCGTGCCGCTGCGGGAATCGATCACCGCCTTGAAGATGGCGTTCACCTCCGGGTAGAACATCAGCGCTGCTCCGCTGCGGATCTCGCCGGGGATGATCTCCACGTTCTGCAGCTCGCCGGCTTCTCCCTGCACCGTTATCCGTTGGTGGGCCTTGAAGCCAGCGCGGGCGATATCGGCCCGGTTCATCAGAATTGTGTTGCGATGGGGCATACCGCGATATTGGTCTCCCTCCTTGTAGACAACGGTGTTGTGCTGGCTGTAGCTGCGGGCCGTGATCAGGGCCAGCACCAGTCCGGCTTCATCCGGCGCCAGGCTGCCGAAGTGCTGCGGATGCGGCAGCTGCAGCGCCGGCAGGGGGGTGATTTCCATCCGGGCCCGGCCGCTGGGGGTGGCAAACGTGGGTTCGTTGAACAGTCTGCCTTCAACGCTGAATTCCTTGCGGCTGGCATCGATTTGGGCGATCGGGCCGTAGCCCGGCACGGTGCGGCCGATCAGCTGGCGCACGTAGCTGGCGTCCTGCAGGCGGCCCCAGTCGATCGGGTCCGTGCCCATTAATCGCCGCGCCAGTTCGGCCAGGAAGCTCACCTCGCTGATCAGGTCGGCGCCCTTGAGATGGGTGCTGCCGGGTTCGTTGAGCCGCACAAAGTTGTTTCCCGATTCGGTGGTGGTGCGGTGGGGCGTCTCGAAGCGGTTGAATACCGGCAGCACCAAAGTGTTGCTTGCCGCCAGCCCGTGGAAGTGGCCCTGGTTGGGCTTGGTGGCCAGATAGACGATCGTGTCGATGCGCGATAGCGCCCGTTGCGCTTCGGCCGAATCCGGGTTGGCGCCCCAGAGGTTGCCGCCCAGGCATAACAAAGTGTCCACCGCCCCGGCGTCTGCGGCCGCAATCAAGGCGCGGGTGTCGTAGCCGGGTACGGGGCTGAGCGGCCGGCCCAGCAACTCCTCCAATGCCTTTTGCAGCTCGGCGCGCAGCTTCACGGTGACCCCCATCGAGCCAAAGCCCTGCACGTTGGAGTGGCCGCGGATCGGCATCGTGCCCGCCCCGGGCTTGCCCACGTTGCCGCTCAGCAGGGCGGTGTTGGCGATGGCATGCACATTGCTGGTGCCGTTGGCCTGGTGGGTGATGCCCATCGCCCAGGCGAACACCACGCCCCGGGCCCTGGCAATGGCGGCGGCGGCGTGGCCCAGCTCTTCGCGGCTGAGGCCGCAGCAGGCGGTGATCGCCTCCCAAGGGGTGGCACGGGCCTGCTCCAGCACCGCCTCCCAGCCTTCGGCATGGGCCGCCAAAAACTCCCGGCGGATCTGGTCCGCCTCCAGAAGCGCCTTCTGGATCCCCACGAACACGGCGACGTCGCTGCCGGGGATCGGCTGCAGAAAGATCGAGGCGATTGCTGAACCCTTCAGCATTGAGCGGATCGGGAAGGCGGGGGAGCCGAACTTGAGCAGGCCCACCTCCAACACCGGGTTGATCACAATCACCGTGCCGCCCCGCTGGCGCAGCTGGATCAGCTCGTTCATCAAGCGCGGGTGGTTGGCGGGGGCGTTGGAGCCCACCAGCACGACGCAATCGGCCTGCTTGAGGCTTTCCAGGCTCACCATCGAGGTGCCGGAACCAAACACCTCGCCCAGGCCCACGGTGGAGGGGGCGTGGCAGAGGTCGGAGCAATCGGCCAAGTTGTTGGACCCCAATGCCCGCAGCAATAGCTGCAGCAGGTAGGCGGCCTCGTTGGAGGAGCGGCCAGAGCTATAGGAGGCCAGCCGCTGCGGCGCCACTTTGAAGGCCTTCTCGGTGAGCTCAAAGACGTCGTCCCAGCCGATCGGCTCGTAGTGGCTGCGGCCCTGCCGCAAGATCAGCGGCTGGCTCAATCGCCCCAGCCGGTCGGCCTCCAGGGAGCTGAGTTGCTGCAGCTGGGTGATGCTGCGCTGGCCGAACAATCCCTTGGGCACGGCGGCCTGCAGTTCGGCCGAGATCGCTTCCACACTCTTGAGGCAGCGCTGCAGGGGCTCCCCCAGCTCATCGTTGAAGCCACCGTTCTGGCCGCCCGTGCCCCAGGCGCAGGAAAGGCAGGCGCTTTTGTGCAGCAGCGTCCGCCACAGCAGCGGCCCCTGCAGCGACAGGCTGGCCTTGGCCCAGCCATCAATCACCGGCCAGCCGCCCCCCACCGTGGGCGTGCCGGGTTCGGCGGCGGAATCGCCAGGGGTGGGGCTATCGGCGGCGTTCTTGGCCATCATTGCGACCCGCAATGGCGGCAACCTAACCAGGTAGGGGTGAATAGGACGCGCTGCGCGCTAATGCTGGGCTGCGCGCTAAAGCTATGGATAACAACCCCGCCGAAGCGTCGATGCTGCGCCAGAGTCTGCACCAGCTCAGCCTCCACACCCGTGGCGAAGGCTTCACCGACATCACCACCGCCCTTGATCGGGAGATCGGGGCCAGCGGGCTGGCCAATGGCCTGGCCAACCTGGCCTGTCTGCATACCTCTTGTTCGCTGACCATCAACGAAAACGCCGATCCGCGGGTGCTGGTCGATCTGGCCGCCTACCTGCAGGCCCTGGTGCCCCAAGAGGGGGTGCGACCGATCAGCGGCCGGGGCGAACTGCGCCCCTATCGCCACGACGACGAGGGCGCCGATGACATGCCCGCCCACATCCGCACGGCCCTCACTTGCACCACCCTCGCCCTGCCGTTCCGAGCTGGTCGGTTGCTGCTCGGCACCTGGCAGGCGGTCTATCTCTGGGAGCACCGGGCCGGGGCCAGCATCGTCAGCTGAGCCTGCATTTGCTGGGGGAGTGAGCCTGCGGTGGCCGTCACAGCCACGGACTGAGCAAAGGAATGGTCTGCCTGCCATGACGACGATGAATATGGAAATTACTAACAGTGGAGAGCAGCAAAGGTGAATCGTTGATTTCAGCCAGTCGAATCAATGCAACGTCTGCAAGGGAAGCGGGTACATTTTCATAGCGCTTGAACAGTGAGCTGACAGCACCGATCTGTACCTGAAGCACAAATGGTAATTGAACAACTCCTCGCTCGATGAATTGCAATGCCAATGAAGGGTCAAAGTCGGAGCGTTGTAGCAAAAAGATGAACAGGGTTGAAAGACAGGTGAGCTGGTCCATTTTCGCAACAGCCCACCAGATCGGCCAACAGATCACCTGCGGATTGTGGTGCAGAGCCGACTACGCTTTGGTCTGAGTACTGGAGGAAAGCCGTCAATGCTCGTCGAACCAACTCAGACTTGCTCAGCCGACGACGATGGGATTGCTCTGTGAGCTGCGCATCAAGGTAATCGGTCAACTTGAGTGAGAGATTACCGCTATGGCTAGCACCCCGCCCATATCCCATCGGCTTACCAGCTGCTAAGCGGTACTACCTCTGTCGTTGGACTGCTGATCTCGGCGGCAATGGCGCAGGGTAACGCCAATTCAGCACCGACTTGACCTAAAATTCAACAAAGAATTTCGAGACCTGCAGCGGATGAGCTTGACGGCCATTCCACCGTAATCGCCATCACCTCCAATACCCTCCGCCCAGGCCTTAGCCTGAGTTAATGTCCTTACTCTTGAGGGGCGTGCGGTGGGGTGTCGCCAGGAACACCGCCATTGAGGACATTCTGTTATAAAGAAGAAAATTTATTGCAGCCGGCATCAACGGCAGGCCGATCCGCAGCGCAGCCGGCAACAAGGCTCCAAATGCGTAGCTGAGAGAGAGATTGACCGTGAACATCAGCACGCCGGCCAACACGCTTAGACGTGCACCCTGTAGCCTGTCCTGGAAGGTAAAACGCTGCTGCAGGGTGAAGGAAACCAGAAAGCCCAACAGAAAGCCGCCAGTGTTGGCTAGCGCGGTCGGCAGCATGGCCTCGGCGAGAATTAGCAGAGATATCCCATGCACAGCAGTTGCCAGGACACCGACCAGCGAATAGGAACCCAGGCGCGCAAGAAGCCTCACGTTTCGATCAGCTCGCGAATCACATACAGCGGCCGGCGCTTTGCTTCAATGTAAATGCGGCCAAGATACTCACCAATAATGCCGATCCCGAGGAGCTGAATACCGCCCAGGAAGGTGACAGCCACGAAGATCGAAGCATAGCCGGGTATCGACATATTATTGGTGAGGGACTGGATCACGATCCTCAGTCCCAACCCGAACGCTGTCAGCATCACGCTCAGCCCCACGTAGGTCCACACACGCAGGGGAGCGCTGGAGAAATTGAAGATGCCATCCAGGGCATAGTTCCATAACTTCCAACTTCCCCACTTGGTTTCACCCTGCAAACGCGCAGGCCGGTCATAGACCAGATAGGAGGTTGAAAATCCGGCCCAGGCAAAGAATCCCTTGGAAAAGCGCACCGACTCACGACACTGGCAGATGGCGGTGACGACCGACTGATCAAGCAGCCGGAAGTCGCTGGCATCGACGATAACCTCCAGCTTCGACAATCGCTTGAAGAACCGATAGAAGAACAGCGCCGTGGTCCGCTTCAGAAAACCGTCGGAGCGGCGATCCTGCCGCTTGGCGCAGACGATCTTCGATCCCGCTTGCCAACTCTCCAGCATCTGGGGAATCAGCTCGGGTGGATCCTGAAGATCGGCATCCAGTATAATGCAAGCTTCACTGGAGCAGTGGTCCAGTCCCGCAATTAGCGCAGCTTCCTTGCCGAAGTTGCGGGAGAAGCTGAGCATGCGCCCACGGCACCAGGACGACTGATCGCGCAGTTCCTGCTTCAGCAGGGCGGCCGTTCCATCACTGCTGCCGTCATCGACAAACAGAAAGGTCCAATCGATGTTAGGCAGTCCCGAGCAGATCGGGACCAATTCCCTGAACAGAGGGCGGATGGAGGCAGCCTCGTTGAAACAGGGAATCAGCAAGGTGATCGTAGTCATCCGGCCCTCCCCAGCAGAAAGACGGACGTGGGCGGTTCTGATGCCAAGGGCAACACCGGCGAAGCCTCATGGGTCAGAGGACAGGAGGCCTGATCGGCGTCGCGCATGATCAGCAGCGTGCGTTGCGGCTGGAATCTTCCACGGGCGTGATCCAGGAACCTTCCGACCAGCTCACAGCCTGAACCTCGATTCTCGATCAGATAGGGTTTAGGATATCGGGCCAAATAGGCATTGTAATTGGTAGCCAGAGTGGGATTTACAGCCTGCGGAAAGAATTGCGGGAGTACAGGACTGCTAAAACGTGGATCACCAGTCGCATTGTAAAGAACATCAGCTCCACGAAGCAGACGCACACGTCGCCCACGTTGCTGCAGCTCGCGCTCCCATTTCACGCCATTTTTGTGATGGGATGCCAACTGTCGGCTGACGTTGGTCAGGTTTGGCCAATAACTTTCCAGGGCTAAAACCAGGAAGGAGATCGCCAGCAGGCGCGGGAAGCGGGTCGCTCTGGTGATCGAGACATAGCCCCAGATCATTAGGCTGTAATACACGGGCCACATGAAACGACCCGACGAGCGGAAGGTCTGCTGAAGTCGCGTGAGCAAAGGCAGGCGCGCGTCCAGATGCAGCACTGAGTGTGCGCCGACGAACCATTGATCGCCGAACGAAAAGAGCAGGAACGTCAGCATCAGCAGGCCATAGGCCAGCGGCCTCGGGAAGACCGAGGGCGCACGCTCGGGGCGAGAGGAGGTGCTGCCCATCCGCTCACCCACACTTAGACAGAGTGCAACGATGCCGAGCATGCCGAGATAACTGAATCCCTCCCATTGCAGAGGCTCCTGCTTGTCGAGGGCGGGAAAGAACAGCGATTTCCCCTGAGAATCCATCAGGGCTAACAGATTGGCGCTCCACATGTCTCCCGGGACGCTGACCGCCACCTGGTTCGGCATGTAGCCGAACAGCCAGGCACTGGCAAGCAGAACACCGATACTGATCGCGAGGCGAGGTAGCCAGTGGCGGACTGCTGCAATCAAAGAAAACGACGCCTGCCCCCGCGGATCCGGGCAGGCCCACTGCGAATACAACCCCAACCCCAGGATCATCGGGGTGAAGTACGCATGGATGCCCATCGACACGACGACCAGCGGCAGCCAGAGAGCCAGAGAGGGGCGGCGACGGATGACCAGAGCCAGCGCCAGCACCAGGACGACGTGCAGCGACAGGGCCTCATGGCCGGGCAGCCGCAACAGCGCCGGTGGAGCGAGCGCCAGCAGCACGGCAAGGAGGGTGCTCTGGTAGGAGCGAAGCGCGAAGAACCGCCCGATCCAGATACCGGCCAGAAAGGAACCGACGATGCTGAGCAGACTGAGCAGGCTGAAATATTGAAAATCGATCTGCAGCATCCTGGCCAGCGGCCGGAGCAGGATCGCGGCGAGGGGTATCGGATCCGCGAACAGCAGCGGCACCGGGTCAGGCCAGGTCCAGCTCTGGAACCGCGGCGGCAGCCAGGTGGCCAACCCGCCCCGGGCGTAGGCCAACCAGCCGTAATAGTGCTGCACATGGTCTCCACCAGTTGGAGCCGTGTAGCAAAGGGTGTTGAAGGGATTCCAGCAGGGTCCCCAGATCAGACGCCAGATGCCGACCAGCAGGATCAGCGCTAGCGAAAAATCTAAAGAGAGCTGTCTCAACCGCCGCAGGGCCTCCATTCGCCTGGCTGCAGAGCCGCACAGACGTCCGGGCAGAGAGGAAGCCTGGGGCCAGCGGGATCCCAAGCGTAAGGCACGTGGTAATGAAGTAAGGGAATTAAAAATTTGCATGATCTGATGCATACACATAAGGATATCAGCAAGTGCAGAGTAGCCCTAGTAGACGATCTTGTCGCGACTTGGTCGCACTCCGGCTCCAATCACACCGAGCATTGGTCACTCCCTCCAGCCCGACTGGTCTCTGGGATCGAGGTTGGTCTGCACCGATAAATCCACGGAGTATTCCTTCGGTACTCACGACCAGTTTAGGGGCCAGGACGGCTAAAATCAACATCTACGCTGCTGAACTTTGGACTGCAGCTTGATTCCCGGTTGCATCCCAAGCAAAGACCGCCTGTGATGAGCACACATCCGGCCGGGATTCCAGAAACGGACTGGCTGGCAACACCAGCCAGCGTCAGAACGCTGGTCCTCGCTCAGCAGCAGGAGAATCAGGCTCTCAGGCAGGAGAACGATGAGCTCCGGGGCCAACTCACCGCCTTGGCGACCGAGCTGGCCAGTCTGCGGGAGCTAATTGGCCGTAGCTCGTGCAACTCCTCCAAACCGCCCTCCAGTGAAGGCCAAGGGTTCAGGCCAGCTGAACGGCGCAAGGGTAGTGGCCGCAAACGCGGCGGGCCAGCCGGGCCGTCACGGATCGGGGCCGGAGCTGCTGCCGATTGAGCGGGTGGATGCGGTGGTGGAACACCACCCCGAAGCCTGCCAGCACTGCGGCTCGTTGCTTGAGGGAGAGGATCCCGATCCGTTGCGCCATAAGGTGATCGAGATCCCGCCGATCACCATATGGTGATCGAGCACCGTCTGCATCGCCTGGTCTGCCCCGGCTGCTCCACCAGCACCTGCGCCGCGTTGCCGGCGGAAGCGGAGGGCAGTCACTACGGCCCACGGCTGAGTGTCCTGGTTGATCTGCTGTGCGGTGCCTTCCCCCTTGAGTTTCAGCAAGACCCAGGCGCTGCTGATCAGCTGCTGGGGGTGGAGATGAGCCGTGGGGCGATTGACGCGATCCGCCAGCACTTGCGCGCAACGTTGGCAGAACCGATGGCCCATGCGCTGGAGTAAGCCCGTCAGCAGCCGGTGGGCTACGTCGACGAGACCGGCGCCCCACCGGCAATGCCGACGGCAACAATCCCAATGGGAAGCGAGGCTGGCTATGGGCCTATCTTTGCATATGCCTATAACCCGGCTAACTCCAGTGAGGTTTACGGCCTTGCTCAAAATACGCTTGATATTAATGATCAACTCAATCTTGACTTTGCCGCTCCCCTAGTGGCCAACGTGATGCATCCCTATGCGTATGCCAAAGCCAATACTCCTGTTCCTGCCCCCATGCCACTGATTGGGGCTGCCGCAGCCTTTGGCTGGGCAAGGCGGCTTCGTAAAAATATAAAGTTGATCAATGGCAAGGGGTGCCGTTTCAATCAAGAAGCCGGCTGATCCCCCCAAAAGAGCGATTCAATACCTTTTAATTACAATAACGAGCCTCCTCCCGTCGATGCTGCGCCAGAGCCTGCACCAGCTCAGCCTCCACACCCGTGGCGAAGGCTTCACCGACATCACCACTGCCCTTGATCGGGAGATCGGGGCCAGCGGGCTGGCTACGGGCCTGGCCAACCTGGCCTGTCTGCATACCTCCTGTTCGCTCACCATCAACGAAAACGCCGACCCGCGGGTGTTGGTCGATCTGGCCGCCTACCTGCAGGCCCTGGTGCCCCAAGAGGGGGTGCGACCGATCAGCGGCCGGGGCGAATTGCGCCCCTATCGCCACGACGACGAGGGCGCCGATGACATGCCCGCCCACATCCGCACGGCCCTCACCTGCACCACCCTCGCCCTGCCGTTCCGAGCTGGTCGGTTGCTGCTCGGCACCTGGCAGGCGGTCTATCTCTGGGAGCACCGGGCCCGGGGCCAGCATCGACAGCTGAGTTTGCATTTGCTGGGGGAGTGAGCTGGGGCTGCAAAGCAACTGCAGCGTCCACAGCAGCGACTCATTTAAATACCACAACCCCCTCGAACTGGGCGAACGCCGAGTCCGTGCTGGCCAGCACTAGGTTCTCTGCTTTTGCTTGAGCCGCCAGCAGGCGATCAAAGGGATCCCGGTGCGGCACCTCCCACAAACCAGCCTGTCGCGCTACGGCGCCACTGATAGGCAGTTCGATCGCCGCCAGACGATGCAGGGCCATGGCGTAGTGCTCAACAACGGCCTGTGCATGCCGCAGTTTGCCCAGCCTCCATTTGGTGGCGATCTCCCATGCGGTGGCGGCGCTGACGAGAAGGATGTTGTCG
>JBIIRU010000327.1:0-3210 GCA_044341355.1 Cyanobium sp.
GTCGAATGCCAACTGGCAGTGCGATCTCGGCGCAGCCCATTCCCGTCTGGGGGATGTGTATAAAAGCCAGCGCCGCCTGGACGCAGCCCTCGCTTCCTTCCAGAAATCTCTGGCAATCCTTGAGAATCTAGTCCAGGATGATCCATCGAATGCCAACTGGCAGCACGGTCTCGCCGCAGCCCATTCCCGTCTGGGGGATGTGTATGAAAGCCAGCGCCGCCTGGACGCAGCCCTCGCTTCCTTCCAGAAATCTCTGGCAGTCGTTGAGAATCTAGTCGAGGGTGATCCGTCGAATGCAAACTGGAAACGAGAACTTGACGCGTTAAAAGTCCGGCTTGGCAAAGCCACTAAGCGACGCAGGCCGCAACAGCGAGCGAAAGGCTTCCTCGAAGCAGGAGATCAGCATGGAGGCAAACGCATACAATAAGAATAACGCTATTTTTTGAATCTCCATAGTCTCCAATATTTGACGAAGAGCTCTTTACTGATGATTTGTTGAACTCCTACGGTGCGGTTAATTTATCATCTGCAGCCACCCATGAGACTCAAAGCCGTAAAACCAGCAATGAGGGAATGCAGTCAGCTACGTTGTGTTTACCACTCCGTCTCTATGCTCTTATATCTAAATCTGAAGGCAATGGCGCAAAAGAAGTAGGTTGCTGAACAGGCAAGTTAGGGCTGGGCCGTTTAGCTTCGGCTTGGGCAGCAGATTATCCTTTCGTCCGGCTACAATGAAGTAGGCCGGTCAATAGGTATGACGCGGAGCATCCATTACCGAAAGTTGTATGGGAAAACCTTCGAACAAGCCCTTCGAGTGGACAGGCTACCATCATGTCTTAGCTTCGCCACCTCAAGCTCGCTGCCGCCTGCCACTCAATAGCGGCGTTGGAAGGACTCTGACCGCCTTCAACGTGCGAGCAAATGGGATGCCATCGTCAAAAGATAATATTTTGTCGAAGATGACCGCTTGACCACCAGCAGCGTGGGGCCTGGCCGAAATCCGCTTGCGCCACTTTCAATCTTTGATAACCTTAAATCCAGTCCACGGGTAGGTAACCATGCCGTCGAGCTACGTCATCGGGGAACATTCCGAGTAGTTCATCAAGAACCAGATCCAGCAGGGCCGCTACGCCAGCGTCAGCGAGGTGATCCGTGACGGGCGCCGGGCCCTGGAGGGTCGCGAGCAGCTCCGGTCCGCCAAGTTGGAGTCTCTCCGCTCTGACATCCAGCAGGGCATAAACAGCGGTCCACCCAGGCTGAATCCGACCTGCACCAGATTCAGTACCCCCCTCCGCCCTCACCCCGCGCCCGCCCACCCGTCAACAGCACCAGCGGCAACGCCAGCAGAAACAACAACCCCACCACCCGAAACACATCGCTGAAGGCCAGTAGCGAGGCCTGGCGGCCCACCTGGTCACTGAGCAGTTGCAGGGCCTGGTCGGCGACTCGGCCGGGGCCTTCGCCCCTTTCGAGCACCAGGGCCTGCAACTGGCTCAGCCGTTCTTGCAGCAACGGATTGGTCACCGTCAGGTGCTCCACCAGGTTGCTGCGATGCAGCGAGCGGCGTTGATCGAAAATCACCGCCAACAGGGCGATGCCAAAGCTGCCGCCCAACAGGCGGGTGAGGTTGTAAAAGCCGGTGCCGGCGCCCATGTCCTCGCGGGGCAAGGGGCCAAGGGTCACCAGGCTGAGGGAGAGCCAGTACATCGAATCGACTCCCGTATCGGTCATCAGCGCCGCACGCGCACGTTGGCAGACAAGCCGGGAACCAACCTCAACCCCTTGGTCTGCTGCGGATCCAGGGCGATGCGGGCGGTGATCCGCTGCACCACCTTGGTGTAGTTGCCGCTGGCGTTATCCGGGGGCAACAGGCTGAAGCGGGCCCCCGACGCCGGCGCCAAACCGGTGATGCGGCCCTTGAAGACGCGATCGGGGAAGGCATCAAGCCGCACCTCGGCGGCTTGGCCCAGCCGCAGGGCCGTCAGCTGGGTTTCCTTGAAATTCGCCTCCACCCAGGGCTGGGTGTCCACCAGGGTCATCAGCGGCTGGCCCGGTTGCACCTGGCGGCCGGGTTCGGCGCGGCGGGCACCGATGCGGCCCGGTCCCGGCGCCGTAATGCGGGTGTAGGAGAGCTGCAGCTGGGCTTCGGCCAGGGCCGCCTGGGCCTGGGCCACCTTGGCGGCCGCCGCTTGGGCCTTGGAGCGATCGACGCCCACGTCCTGGATGCGGGCCTGGGCGCCTTGAGCACTGGCCTGGCTGTGGGTGAAATCCGCCTGGGCCTTGCGCCAGGCCGCCACCGCCCGCTCCGCTTCATAGCGGGAGACGCCGCCCTGCTGGGCCAAACCCACCAGCCGCTGGGCATCAGCCCAGGTGCGGGCCATTTCACTGCTGGCCGACTGTTGTTCGGCGATGGCGACCCCCTGGGCGGCGCGGGCGGTGCTGAGGGTGGCGCCCGCCTGGGTGCCCATCGCCTCGGCTTCGCGGCCCACCTGCTCCAGGTCGGCCCGGGCCCGATAGAGCCGCACGCCGGCATCGCGATCATCCAGCAAAATCAAGGGCTGGCCGGCCTTCACCTCATCGTTGTCGTCAACAAATACCCGCACAATCGTGCCCGGCACCCGGCTGGAAATCTCGGTGAGACGGCCCTGTAATTGGGCATTATCGGTTTCTTCAATTCCCCAGTGGCTGGCCAGCCAGGCACCACCAGCCCCGAGGCCGCCCAGCACCAGCAAGGGCACCAGCCAGTTGCGTTTGCGCCTGCCCCGACTGGGGGCAGGCGATTGCGGCACCTGCTTGCCATAACCGCCACTAAATACAGCCCCAGCGCGATCGCCGCCTTCTGCAAGGTCGAGCGAGTTGCGGGGAGCCTGGGGTGGGGGAGGGGCAGACCCCATGCAATCGCAACACGCTCTCGGCGAACGCTACTCCTTGCCGCCAGCATCCCCGCAGGCTGCGAAACGATCACCCACCTGAGCTTGGAGCTGCTCCAGCAACAGACGGCCCTCACTCACCCGGCGCCCCGCCAACAGACCGCGGCGCACCAGCAACGCCCCGTCGCCCGTGGCCACCACCAGGCCCAAGCCCGCCACCAGGGCAGCCACTTGTCCTGGGGAACCAGGATCCGCCGGGATGCACCCGGAACGCAGCAGATCCTGGGCCTCGGGGCTGAGTTGCTCGGCCAACTCTGGCAGCAGCGGTTCTGTTGCCAGC
>JBIIRU010000326.1:0-3210 GCA_044341355.1 Cyanobium sp.
TGAGGGCCTCATTGTTGACGACCAGATTTTCGAGGCGGCGCCAGAATTCGGGTTTATCGACCGCAAGCACCACAGGGAAAATGCGGGCCGAGGTTTCGTTGGTCTTTTCGATCACGTACTTGTCGTATTGGCGAGCATCAAGGCCAAGGGATTCGTAGAACTCCTTGCGGGCCACATCGCGCACATACATGGTGGCAAACACAGCCAGCAGGAAGAAGCGACACCAAAGCCGCGCCGCAAGGCCATTGACGGTCTTGGGCTGGGACTTCATCAGGGCGTCAAAGAAATCACCGTGGCGATTCTCGTCTTGGCACCAGTTTTCGAAGAAATTGAAAATCGGGAAGATTTTGCTTTCGGGGTGTTTTTCGAGGTGGCGATAAATGGCAATGTAGCGCCAATAACCAATCTTCTCAGAAAGATAAGTGGCGTAGAAGATGTAGGCAGGCTTGAAGTAGGTGTAGGCCTTGTTAGCTGTCAGGAAGCCGAGATCGAGCTGCATGCCGAAATCAGCCATGGCCTTGTTGAGAAAGCCGGCATGGCGAGCTTCATCCCGGGCCATGTGGGCAAAGCATTCGGCTAAAAGGGGATTTTTGTTCTTGATGCGCCGGCTCATTTCTTTATAGAGCAGGAAACCGGAGAATTCTGAGGTGCAGCTTTGTTCTAGAAATTCAACAAAAACCTTGCGTGTATCGGGATCAAGCTTTTCAGCGGCGCCGATGAATTCGTCGTTGCGAACAAAATGGTGACGGTTATAGTCCTTACGAAATTCTTCGCAGATCGCCTCCAGTTCGGCCTGGTTGGGCTGCAGGTCCATCGCCGCCATGGCGTCGAAATCGGTTGTGTAAAACCGTGGCGTCAGAATCGTGTCCTTGGCCGGATCCTTGATTTCTGGGGATGCGGTTGTACCAACCCGCTGGCCCGTTACGGCGCTTGCAGGGGCGGGGGCTCCGGTAACTGTGGCGGCGGGAGGCACCATCGCTGGAGTCTGATCAGGCTTGGCACCCAATCTAGGTGGGCCGGGGCCGCTCTGGCGCCCATGTAAAGCGGGATGGGGGAATCAGTTGGGTCCCAGCCACTTCTGACCATTCAGCCGTTGCACCAGCCGGGAGACGATCAGGGCCAGGGTCATCTTTTTTTCGTCAATCAGGAACGACTCCAGCAAACTCGGCACCCTGCTGCCCCCCTCAGCCAGGGCAATCGTCTTGATGGCGCCCAGTTCCGGGGTGGCAAAGCACAACCAGAAGCGCCTCTCCGCCGGCAGATCACCCTTGACCATCCAGCAGTTTCCTCCCACCACCGGCATGGGCCCCTCCTCAAAAACGAGGCTTGGGGCGGGGCCGCCATAGGCCTGGCATTCCTTTGCCAAGGCCGGCAACAGCAATTGGGGGACAAACTCGCTGAAGGGCTTGTCTTCCGGTGCGGGTGGTTTGACCTTGGCCTCCGCAGCGGCCCCGGCGGGCTTGGCTCCAGGCTCCTTGGCCGCAGGCGTCTTGGCTTCGGGCGCCTCGCTGGCGGCGGAGGGGCTGTCGGGCGAGGCGGGGGTCGAGGGTTCAGCCACGGAGAGAGCTCGGCGAATCAGCAGGAAACAACTCTAGGCAGGGCACCGCAGGGGGGTCCGTGCCCCTACCAGTCTTCATCGGTCGGAGAGTCCCAGTCTTCCTGCTGGGCCGCCGCCTGGGGATTGGCCCCTGGGGAGCGCCACCAGGGCCCGGGCCCGGCGACCTCGACTGGGGCGGCGTGGGGGCGGGCCCCATCAGCGCGACGAATCACCCTGAAAGGCACCGTCATGGTTGGCAGGGGCTCGCCTGGGGCAGGGGTGGGAGTGGCGGCGGCGAAATTGCTGGCGCCGGATCCTCGCCCGTAGCTCTCGGTCGGATCGGCTCCCCGGCCCCTCGCGGCGCGTCCCGGGCTTGGGGAGTGGCGGCGATTGCCCCCCTGCTCCGGCGCTGTTGCCTCCCACCCCGGCGAGGAGCGCTCCAGGCGCACCCGGCGGCGCAGGGCGGCACCGGGCGGGCGCAGGGCCAGGGAGGTGCCGGCGCCACTGAGAACAGCACCCCCCAGGGCAGCGGCGCTGATCCAGGCACCCAGGGGAAGCGCTGGACTGCTCCAGGTGAGCAAACGCAGGCTCAGGACAGGCGTTGGGTTGAGCGCCCCAAGAACGGTGGCCGCCAACAGGGGCGACAGCAGGGGCAACAACAGCAGACGACGCAGCAAGGGCGGCAGGGCTCAGGGGACAGGGGATGACGGCTGGGGGTTCGGATCGACCATGGGTAGCGGCCCCTGCCAGCGGCGCAGGGAACCGAGGTCCAGGCCCAGTACATCAAAAACGCGGATGACCAGGAAGTCCACCATTTCCGCCAAGCTGGTTGGCTGGTGGTACCAGGCCGGCACCGGCGGCGCGATCCGGGCTCCCGCCTCGGCCAAGGCGGTGAGATTGCGCAAATGCACGAGGTTCCAGGGCAATTCCCGCGGCGCGATCACCAGGGGCCGCCCTTCTTTGAGGTGAACATCGGCGGCCCGCTCGATCAGGTCAAGGGCCACCCCACTGGCAATCCGTCCGACGGTGCCCATGCTCGCCGGCAAAATCACCATTCCCCGGGTGCGGTAGCTGCCGCTGGCGATCGCCGCCGCCTGGTCATTCCAGCGGTAGCAACGCAGCTGGCCGGCGGCTTCACCGGTGCGCTGGCGCCAGAATGCTTCCTGGGCCTCGGGTTCGGAGGGCACCCGCACGCCCAACTCGGCCTGCCACACGGCGATGGCGCCCCGACTGGTCACCATCTCGACCGTCTCGCCGGCCTGAAGCAACAGGGCCAGAGCCCTTTCGGCCAGGGGTTGGGCCGAGGCACCGGAAACGGCCAGTACAACCGGAAGGGCCGAAGTCATCAACGCCGTCTCAGGATTCGGCCAAGGCCAGTTGACCCTGCTCGACGGCTTCAGGGGGAAGGGGGAGGGGCGATGGGTCGTCCACGCCCTCTGGCGGGGTGGAAGCGGTTTGATCCACTACCAGATCGATCTGGTTGCGCAGGGCGTCGACCTGTTGGATTTCGACTTCCACCATGTCGCCAAGCATGTAGGTCCGGCGGGAGCGGCGGCCCACCAACTGGTTCTGGCGGGAACGGTATTCGTACCAATCATCCTTGAGGGAACTGACATGCACCAGGCCTTCCACCTGGGAAGGGGGCACCTCCACAAAGAAGCCGTAGCTTTGGA
>JBIIRU010000055.1:0-11075 GCA_044341355.1 Cyanobium sp.
GCTGCTGGAAGTGCAGCTCCAGCCCATTGGCCAGCAGTCCTTCCTGCACAACCTCCACGGCTTCGCGATCGAAACCCTTGAGCAGCTGGTTTCCTCTCACCAGCTGACACACCTGCACCCCCAGCCCTAGCAAAATGCCGGCCAGTTCACAGGCAATGAAGCCTGCCCCCACGATCACCACCCGTTGGGGCAGGGCCTCAAGCAGAAAGAGGTCGTCACTCACCCAGGCCAGCTCAAGCCCTGGAATGGAGGGTCGCTGGGGCCGGCCGCCGACGGCGATAAGTAGCCGATCCGCCTGCAGGGTGCGGGCCTGTTGCCCATTGGTATTGACAACCACACTGTGGGGACCGCTCAGGCGGGCCCAACCTTCCACAAGGCTGACACCGGCCTTGATCAGGCCCTGCCTGTGGATTCCTTCGAGACGGGTGACTTCGTCCCGCACCCTTTGAAGCAGCACCCCGCCCTGGGGTACTGGTGTGGAGAGTTGCCATCCGTAGGCCCTGGCATCCTCGGCCAGGTGCCCGAAGGCGGAGCCGTAAACCAGCAGCTTTTTGGGAACACACCCCCGGATCACGCAGGTGCCGCCGACCCGATCTCCCTCGACGATGGCCACCCGGGCGCCGTAGCTGGCCGCCCGTTTGGCGGCGGCCAGACCGCCGGAACCAGCACCAATGACGAGTAGATCGAAACAATCGTCCATGACTCAGCGGGCAGATCCTTGGGCAACTTAGGTGGCTTGGTCGAAGCAAGGCAGCATCAAAAAACCCTTCGCCGCAGCGAAGGGTTGGGTCACCCCACCAGTTTGTTGCCGGGGATCGTTGGGGCTGGATCGCGCTGAACAGGGCTTGGGGGGTTAGAGGGCGGTGGCGTCCCGGTCGCCTGTACGGATCCTGATCGCCATTTCCACGGGACTGACGAAGATCTTGCCGTCGCCAATTTCACCGGTACGGGCCGCATCACCGATGGCGGTGATGGTCGCCTCCACCTTGTCATCAGGAACAACCACCATCAGTTTCGCCTTGGGTAGAAACTCAACGGTGTACTCGGTGCCGCGATAACGCTCCACCTGTCCTTTCTGTCGACCGAAACCGCGGGCGTCGTTGACGGTCATACCAATAACATCAATGGCCACTAGGGCCCGTTTGATGGCGTCCACTTTTGAGGGGCGCACGAGTGCCGTGATCATTTTCATAATGGGGTTTGGCTCAATTGGTCATGGGGTCGTAAGCCTCTTCTCCGTGGGCCACGAAGTCGAGTCCGCGATCTTCAGATTCAGCAGAAACACGAAGTTTCATAAACAGGCCCAGAAACCAGAGGATAAGTGCCGTGCCCAGGGCAACGAAGCCGTAGGTGAACAAAACGGCCTTCAATTGGGCCATGAACAGGCCTGCATTACCGCCCTCTTCGATGATCTTGGCAGAAAGGGGGAAATAGTCGGCAGGCACCAGAGTTTTCACAGCAAGCAGGCCTGTTAGCAGGGCTCCGACCGTTCCACCGACGCCATGGACCATAAAGGTGTCCAAAGAATCATCAAATTGAACCGCTGATTTGATGCGTACGGCAATCGTGCAGGCCAAAGCGCTGAGAGCCCCAATCAGAATAGATGCACCCACGTAGACGAATCCGGCGGCGGGAGTAATACCCACCAAGCCCGCTACGGCACCTGTGGCGGCACCGACCGCGGTGGGTTTGCCGTCCTTGAACCACTCATTAGGCACCAGGTGAGCATGCCCGCTGATGCGGCTGTGGTAGTTGTCAGGAAGGGATAACCAGCGGTTTTGGACGCAAACATGCTGGCGCCGTTGAAACCGAACCAGCCAAACCAAAGCAAACCTGCGCCGAGCAGAATAAAGGGAACGTTGTGGGGTGGGCGCTTATTGCCGGGCCAGGTGGTGCGGGGACCAAGGATGACTGCTGCCACTAGGGCGGCCACCCCGGAAGCGATGTGAACGACGGTACCCCCGGCGAAGTCGATCGCGCCGATCGTGCCGAAGGGACCAAGAAAGCCACCACCCCAGACCATCTTGGTCATGGGTGAATAAATCAAGATGCTCCATAGCAAACAAAACCAGAACCAGGCTTTGAAGCTGATTCTTTCCACCAGTGCACCGGAGATTAAGGCCGGGGTAATGATGGCAAACATGCCCTGGAAAAGGGCAAAAGAGCTGCTGGAAATAGCAAATCCGTCGGCCAGTGGTGCATCCCCGAACTCGCCACCGACCCCATTGAGCCACATGGCTTCAAGGCCACCAATGAAGGGACTTTTGAAACCGGTGCCAAAGGCCAGGCTATAACCAATCACCACCCAGAGAACGCCGATGAGACCCATGAGGAAGAAACTCATCATCATGGTGTTGAGCACATTCTTCGAGCGGGTAAAACCGCCATAGAAGAAAGCGAGACCAGGGGTCATTAGCAATACCAAGGCGGACCCGAACAGCATCAGCAGGGTGTCGGCCCCATCGGTAGGCATCTTGCTAAGGGCGGCATGGGCCGACCCTGCCATCAGGGGCAGGAGTCCGGCCCCAGCCGCCATCAGGCCCATGCCGTATCGACGCAATTGCTGTTGCTGGACACCAGCAAAAAGATTGATTCTCAAGCGGTTGAAGGTCTCAAGGGTCGACGCTCCATGGCCCGATCGAAAACGCGATGGCATAAAAGACCAACTTCTGCGAAGTTCCAAGCAACAGTGACCTTCAAGGGGTGGGTTTAGATGTAGCAACCGAAACCAAAGCTTTGCCAAGGCGCAAAAGCACCCAGATTGGCCGCTAGGTCTGCCGGCGACGCTCGCAACGCCTGCCAGCTTGCTTGCGCCACCATGAAGGCTCCCCTAGAGCAGCGGCATGGGATCCCTACGGGCCAACCCCCTCAGTTGGAAGGACCTCGAGCGCCTGGCACCCCGGCGGCCAGACCTTGTCAATGGACCCACCAATCCCCAGGCCCGCTTGCGGCTGTTTGGGCAGGACGAGGCGACAGTGCGGGTGACCTTGTACCGGGACCACCATGCCTGGTGTCCCTACTGCCAAAAGGTGTGGCTCTGGCTGGAGGAGAAGCGGGTTCCTTACCGCATACGCAAGGTGACAATGGTTTGTTACGGCGAAAAAGAGTCCTGGTACCGGCGGCTGGTGCCTTCTGGTTATCTGCCCGCCCTCGAACTCGATGGCCGCCTGATCACGGAGAGCGACCGCATTCTGGAGGCCCTGGAAGGGGCTTTTGGTCCTCTGGGGGCTCCGATGGGCGAGCCCCAGGGGCTAACTCTGAGACGGCTGGAGCGGCGTCTTTTTGCCAGCTGGTGCGAATGGCTCTGCCGCCATGGACTCACGAGTGGCCAGGAGGATCGGGCGGCCCAGGCCTTTAAAACCATGGCGGGACGCTTGGAGGAGGCCCTGGGGGACAGCGCCGGTCCCTTCCTGCTGGGTGAGTCCCCCGGCACGGTCGATCTGGTGTTTGTGCCCTATCTCGAACGAATGAATGCCAGCTTGGCTTATTACAAGGGCTACCGACTGCGACAGGTGCACCCGCTGATCGACCGCTGGTTCAAAGCTTGGGAGCAACGGTCCACCTACCTCGGTACCCAGAGTGACTTCCACACCCACGCCCATGACCTGCCGCCCCAGATGGGGTGCTGCCAGGCTAATGGCAGCCCGGACCAACTTGCCCTGGCCCAGCGCATTGATGCAGGCCCTTGGCCCATCAGCGACGGCGGTGATCCGGATCCGGAAACCAGCCGACCCGAATCCCCCGAGGCATCTCTGAGGGCCCTGGAAAGGGTCTGTCGCCATTACCAAACCCTGCTGCAACGCAATCCCCTGGGGCCGGAAAGCTTCGACCAACCCTTACGTGCCGCCCTGACCCTGCTGGCCACGGGCGAAGCTTGCAGTCCCGAGGCTGGCTCGGCCAGGGGCTTGAGGTATCTGCGCGACCGCATCAGCGTGCCCAGGGACATGCCCCTGGATGCCGCTAGATGCCTGCGCCGGGCCTTGGAAGCAACTGCCCAGCTCGATAGCAGTGATGCCTGGGCCCAGGGGGCGCCGCTCCATCTAAACCATCGGCTGGATCAGGATCCGACCCCTTTTGTGCACCAGGCTCGGGAGGACACTCTGGCCTGAGGTCGGCTCAGCCTTGGCGGTAGGTCGATACTCGCGGATACCGTCCCAGGCCCTGCAGGATGGTGTCAGCCCATTCGTCTCGAACCATGGAAGCCCGTTGGCAGAACCAAACGATCGCCAGTAGCGATGACATCGTGATGTTGGAGGGCAATGCCTATTTCCCTCAAGCCTCTTTGAAGCCTGAGTTTTTTCGCCCTTCCAATCACCGCAGCACCTGTGGTTGGAAGGGTGAAGCTCACTATTTTGATGTGGTGGTTGCGGGGGCTGAGAATCCCAATGCGGCCTGGACCTATCCCGAACCAAAGCAAGCCGCGAGCGCCATTTCGGGCCGTGTGGCGTTTTGGAAGGGGGTGCAGGTGGCCTGAGATCTGGCCTGAATCGCTTAGCAGGCCGGATGGCGCACGGTGCGCCAATTGCCGGTGGACGTGCTGACTTCGACTCCGATGCCGAGGGGCTCTGGGGTACCGGGAGCTTGGGCTTGCCACCAGAGAGTGGCCTCATTCCAGGCGGATTCCAGGGAGTCGTAGAGGTCGTCGAGTACCGGATGGGGGGATCCGTATTGGTCGACCAAGCGGTAGGAACGGATTACGGAGCTGCGGGGCCGGATTGAAAAAACATGGGTGCTGGAGGCCATGGAAAGGGGCACAATTTTCTTGCGGAAGGTCCCCATCCTCGCCCATGTGACAGATTTAAACTGTCACGGGAGCGACAAGAAACTGTGATTGCAGCCCCTCAGGCTGGGGCACCCCATGCTCCAGCCTGTTGGCCTGGAGCATGGGGTGCTGCGGAGGGAGGAAATGGCCTTTCACTCCTGCCTGGGCAAGGGCCCGTCCCGATCGGAGCGGAAGACGGGTTCGAGGTTGGCCATTGATTCAGAGGCCTTGCGCACGAGATCTTCGAAGCATTCACGGGTTTGGGGGGCGCCGCGACCCATCGGTTCGCGACTCATCAGCACCAGCTCTAGGACTGGGCCAGCGGCCTTGGCTTGCACATCAGCGAAAAGCTGCAGGCGTAGATGTTCCAAGCCGCCGCGCAGCATGGCGCTGAGGTGGGCTGGAGTGCGGTGATCTACCTCGGCATCGAGCTGGTCGACAAGACGATCAAGGCCAGCGATCAGATCCTTGGACTCGATCGGTTTCCGGGGCTTGAGCACCAGCAGAAAGCGGGCCATGGGCAAGGATGGGTTGGGATCCATCCTGCTGCTCCATCCGCCGCTCTGGCTTCCCGATTGGCATCCTTGTTCATGGAGTTCATCGAGCCGCCTGCTCGATGGAGCCGCCAGAGGTTCATTCCGAGGTTCCTGCCATCGCGTCCATGTCCCCCATGTCCCATACCGATCCGGATCCCAGCCAGGGCCGAGCAGCAATTGCCATCGATCCCTTCCCTGCCCTCCGTCGTGGTCCTCTTACCACCTTGCAGGTGAACCTCGGCTACCGCTGTAACCAGGCCTGCCGCCACTGCCATGTGGGGGCGGGGCCCCAGCGCACCGAGATGATGGAGCCCGCCACCCTGGCCATGGTTCCCCAGGTACTGGCCGCCCGCCAGATCGGCCAATTGGATCTGACGGGTGGGGCGCCCGAACTTCATCCCGGATTCCGGTCGTTGGTACAACAGGCCCGGGCGCTTGGGGTACGGGTGATAGATCGCTGCAATCTCACCATTCTGCTGGAGTCTGATCAACAAGATTTGGCAGCTTTTTTAGCTAGTGAATCGGTTGTTGTGATGGCTTCTTTGCCTTGCTATTTAGAAGCGAATGTTGATCGCCAACGGGGGGCCGGGGCTTTTGCCGCCAGTATTGAAGCTTTACGTCAACTAAATGGTATGGGCTATGGCCATAGGGGCTCCAACCTGGAGCTCAATCTGGTTTACAACCCCCAGGGGCCCAGCTTGCCGCCTCCCCAAAAGGCCCTGGAGGAGGATTTTCGGCGCAACCTGGGCGAGCGTTATGGGGTTGTTTTCAACAGCTTGCTGACGCTTGCCAATATGCCGATCGAACGTTTTGCCGCCAGCTTGCGGCTTAGTGGCGAGCTTGAGCCGTACCTCACTTTGTTGCGCAAGCATCATAATCCTGCCCATTTGGATCAGGTGATGTGTCGCCAGCTGATCAGTGTTGATTGGCGGGGACAGCTTTACGACTGTGATTTCAACCAGATGCTGGACAAAAGATCACCGAGTTTGTCCGCTCTTTCCGATCTGCTTGAGTGCGATCCGGCAGGTGCGCCGATTGCGGTCGCAGACCACTGTTTCGGTTGTACGGCAGGAGATGGCTCAAGTTGCGGTGGGGCCTTGGCTTGAGGTCCTGGTCTGAGGTCCAGACTCAAGCCAGCCAAAGGCTGGTGGCCAAAGGTCTGTAGTCAGTTCTCGCACAACGCAAAAACCCAGGGACAAGTCTCCCTGGGTTTGCTATCAAATCAAAAAGAGGTTATGACTCAGCTAAGGCCGATTTGGCTGAGGATCCCTTGGCCTGTAAGCAGTTCGGTGGCCAGCCCAATCACGAAACCGAGCATGGCCATACGGCCATTCCAGGTTTCAGCAAAAGCGACGAAGCCGAAGCGGGTTTCAGGAGCAGCCATCGGAGGAGGTTGCGAAGTGTGAACTAACAGTAACAGGTTGTTACCTGTTTGGGGGTGTGGCTCTCCGAATCTCTGGGGATTGGCTTTCATGAATCCCCTCCTGGGTCAGGCAGGCCGGGCACAGAGCCCTCACGTTCAGAACGCACTCCAGGAGTCGAAACCCATTGCTGCCGGCAGCCACCTCTCCAGCGTGGAGCACGGCGGCGCTTTCGAATTCCTCGGTGCGGCCACAGCGCACGCAGACCAGGTGATGGTGGTCACGGTGGGCTTCACCGCTGAGCTCGAAGCGGCGCCCGCCTTCGGCGAGTTCGAGTTCTTGCAGCAGCCCCATGGAGCTCAACAACCGCAGGCTGCGGTAAACGGTGGCCAACGAGATGCGCTCCTCGCCCCCCCGCAATCGCTGGTGCACTTCTTCGGCGCTGAGGTGGCTGCTTTCGCCGAGTTGCTCGAAGAGTTCCAGCACCCGCTGACGTTGGGCCGTCAGGCGCTGTCCCCGATTGTGCAGACTGCTGCGCAGGCCCGCCCGCGACGACGCTGGGGGGGCGGCAGCTTGCGCCGATGGAGATGATGGGGCAGGCAGGGAGCTGGGGGACGGGGCAGTCAAACCAGAGCGGTCTGCCCTGAGTCGCAAGAACAGACCTTATTGAGAGGCTAGGTCGACGGCGGCCTGCCTTCGCCAGGCTCACCAGCTCCCGTCGCTGCTGTCACACGGGCCCGCGCGAAGCCTCCTCCATCAAGGGAAGCCATCAGACCCGCCAACAGGTCCGCCATAGTCACAACCAATCGATAGCCCAAGGCCACAGCCAGCAGGGCAGGATCCGGTAGAGCAGCGCCAAGTCGCAATAACAGAACGGACTCAAAAACCCCCAGGCCTCCAGGCGCGCCCGGCACCACCAAGCCAACGGTCCAAGCCAGGGCAAAGGCCGAGAGCCAACTCCACCAATCCAGGGCATGCTGCAAATCGAAGGCCAAGACGCAGCATGCAAAGCCGGCGAAGCGCATCAGCACAAAAGCCCACTGGCCCAGCAGCGGCGCCCATGGATAAGAGCGCAGGCGCAGGGCGCCAGCCAGGTCCTGGTCCAGGGCCTCCTCCAGGCCGAGCTGGCGGGCCCGTTGACGCTCCAGCCGCTGCAGCAGTGGGTTAAGCCAACGGGGCCACAGGGCCAGCAAGGGCACCAGTGCCAGCAACGCGATTCCGTGTTCCAGGCCCCCCAGGGGCACAAGGGCCAGGGCCGCCGCAGCTGCTAGTAGTGGATCGAGCAGCACCGCCATTAAGGCCAGCGGGGTGCTGGTTCGGTTTGGCAAGGCGGCATGACCCAGGCGGAGGGCCTGTACCCGGCTGGCTAAGTGCCACACTCCCCCCGGCAGAAATTTGCCCATGTTGGTGGCCAGATAGAGACGGACCAAGGGCTCCAGCTGCGGTCTGAGTCCAAGCCAACGCAGGATGACTGCCCAGGCAAGTCCATTTACCACCAGGCTGAGCAGGCTCAGGCCAACCCCCAGGGTCAGCCAGAACAGTCCCTGGGTGTCCGGACGGTATTGGATCAGCTGGCGGCCGTTTTGCAGCAGGGCCGCCAGGACGAAGCCAAGGCTGACCAAGGTGATCAGGGGGCGCAGACCACCAGGAAGTCCCCCTGCAGGCCAGCGCAAGCGGCGCCACCAGCCCTGGTTTGGAAACTTCAGCGTCAGGGAACCTGGCCCAAGGCGCTGCCAGGGCCATGGCCAAACAGGACGGGCCATCAGGGGAGTTCCCCCCCAAGGCGCTCAGGGATGGCAAGGGTCGAGGGATAGGCGCCCGGGGGTTGCATGAAGGGCTCGATTTGACGGCGCACCTCCCGCAAGGACAGCCCATGCAGGCGGGCCAGATGGGCCAAGTCCCCATGTTCGGCTTTGGCGCGCCACTCCCCATCGGGCCCTTGGGCGTATTTGATACGAACGGGGCCGAGGGGAGTGGCGCGGGAATCGATCTGTCGTGGCAGACACCAGCGCCGTTGCAGTTGCTCGCGCACCCCCAGGCTGGTGCCATGGCGCCACCAGACCAGTCGCAGGTCGGCGGCAAGGGCCGCAGGCGCCAGGGCGCTCACAAGGGTGCCTTGGCGTCCCTTCTTCATGGTGATCGCCGTGCTGAACACTTCCAGCGCACCCGCATGCCGCAGGGCTGCCGCCAGGAAAGCCAGGTCTTCGGCTGTAGCGTCATCGATCTGGGCCTCCTGGAGCAGGAGGGTCTCCTCCAGTTCGTAGGCCAGTGGCTGGGTTCCAGGCTCCGGAGCTGCGGCCAAGGGGCGCAGCAGCAAGGCCCTGAGCAGGTTGGGACGATCGAGGCAGTGGCTGCCCAGGCCCACACCGACTGCCTCGGGTACTCCCCCCGGCGCCACCCCGAAGCGATGGGCCCAGCAGGCCATCAGCGCTAGGCCGGTGGGGGTCGTGAGTTCGGCCGCCGGAAAGCGGCTGCTATCGGCCAGGGCCAGCCCCCGCCGGCGGGCGATCTCCAACACCGCCGGGGCTGGCAGGGGCAGCAGGCCATGGGCGGTTCGCACATTGCCGTGGCCAGCGGGTGGCACACCGCAACTCACTTGGCTCACCCCAAGATGCAGCAACGCGGCGCAGACGCCCACCACATCCACCAGGGAGTCGATGGCCCCGACCTCATGGAAATGCACCGCTTCCGGGGCATGGCCATGGACCCTGGCTTCAGCCTCGGCCAGCAGCAAAAAAACCTGCCGCACCTGCTCTGCCAGGGGCGGGGCCAGGGGTGCAGACATCAACAGATCGCGCAGCTCGCCCCAAGGGCGATGGTGGGGATCCTGTTCCAGGCAATGAACCTCAAGGTGCAGGCCCCGCAGGCCCGAGCTGCGCCGTTCCTCAACCTCCAGGCGATAGCGCCCAGCCAAGCCGAGATCCGCCAGGGGTCCGTGGATGACGGTTTCCGGAACGCCGAGATCTAACAAGGCCGCCAGCAACATGTTGCCCGCCAAGCCGGTGGGGGCGTCAATGTGTAGGAGGGTCACGAGCCGAGCGCTGGGATGGGGCGTCCCAGCCGCGGGGCGCGATCCAGCAATTGCTCCGCCTCCGCCTCCAGTTCGCCTTGGTGCTGGCGCAACCACTGGGCCACTTCGCGGCGGGCACGACGCTGCTCCAGCTGGGCGGTCGCCACGTCCTGGCCGGAAAGACCCCAGAGGCGACCTAGCAGGGCGCGATCATCAGCCCCACCGACACTTTCTCCATAGAGCAAATCCTCAGCCGCCATGCCCGCCAGAAGCACGCGGCTCCAACGGCGCAGGTCCTCAATTGGGAGTTTGGCCGAGGCGGGGGGATCGAACTCCGTGCTGCCTCCGCAGGCCATACCCGCCTGGAGTGCCGCCAAGCTGCCCACCAGGATCCTCCGCACCGCCAGCCCCTCGGCCTGGGCCACAAGGGCATGGCCCGCTTCGTGGCGGGCGATCCGGCGTAGCCTGGCCTTGCCCCCGGGCAGGGTCTCCGCCAACAGATGGCCGCCGCGGCCTCCGAAACGGGCAGCATCCAGGCTCAGGGCGCCCAGGGCGAAGGCTGTGAAAACAGTCGTCCACCAAGGGGAGATTCCCAGGAAGGGTCCGAAAACGGCGGCCAGACAGATGGTCAGGACGGCCAGTCCGGCAGTGAGGGCGGTGAGGTCCGAGGCCATCAAGCGCTTAGCGAGGCGGACGGCTGACGGCGCGCGAGTGGCTGCGGCTGCCAGCGGCGGCGCGGGGTTCCAGGGAACGCTCCTGAGGATCCACAGACCGCGCCGGTGGGTTGCGGTTGTCCGAGCTGCGGCCAGCCTGGGAGGAGGCATCATCTTTGCGGAGCGAACCCTCCGGGCTGCGGCTGCCGCCGTCTGGGCGGCGCCCCTTGCCCCCCCGGTTGCCGCGCTGGGCGATGGGACTGAGGACCTCCAGCCGTTCGAGTTGCAGGGCCTGCTCCTGGCGGCGCAGATCGAGGGAGACGAAATGGCGCAGATGGGCCAGGGGGATCTCGCCCCGCAGCTGCAGTTTGAAGGGAATGGGCCTTTCACCGTCAGGGCGGGGCAACTGCCGCACCTTGACCACAAAATCCTGGGTTTCGGGGCGGGTGAAAATCAATTCACCGCGTACCGAAAAGTAATCGTCTCCTTCGGGCAGTCCGTCGCTGGCGCCCGACTCTTCGGCCTCTTGGGCCAGGGTGCTCGGCTCCCAGACGCCCACCATTTGGAGATGCAACTGACCCTCTTCCCGGGAGCGGGGATAAACCACCCAGAGATGGGGCAGGGATAAATCGAGGTGCCGGCGCATCAAGGTGAGCAGCCGGCCTAACACGACCGCTTCAATGGCTTGACCATCGGCGGTGCGGATCGCCCCACGGGTGAGCACGGTCGGATCGCTGGGTTCGTAAACCCCAC
>JBIIRU010000056.1:0-11052 GCA_044341355.1 Cyanobium sp.
GCTGATCGGGGGGGCAACAGGGGACTCCTCCCCACCCTTATCGCGATAGCGCCAGCGCCGGTGGGTGGCGTTGGCCTCCCGCTCCAGGGGCTCCAGGGGCCAGTGGTTGTGAATGCGGGACACCATGGTGGCGGCAGCCAGTACCTGGTCTGATTGCCAGCCGTTGCGGTTGCCCACATCCATGTATTCGATCAAACGCAATTCCAGCCCCCGTTGACGTGCCAGGGAAGCCAGGGGAAGCACCTGGTCCTCGTTGACGTCGCGTTGGATCACGGCATTCAGCTTCAAGCCACCCTGGATCGGATCAAAGCCCGCCGAGCGGGCATGTTCAATGGCTGCGAGGACCCGCTCCAGCACCAGGCCGCCATCGCGGCGGCCACTCATCCGCGCCACGCTGTTGGCATCGGTGCCATCGAGACTGAGGGTGACACTATCGAGCCCGGCTTTGCGCAAGGCCTTGGCCCGTTCGGCCGAGAGCAGCTGCCCGTTGCTGGTGAGGGCGATACGCCTAAGACGGGGCCGGAGCGATTGCAGCGCCATGATCAAGTTCTCCAGGTCGGCATCCAGCAGCGGTTCGCCACCGGTCAAATGCAGGGTGTGGGCGCCCAGATCGACGCTGGCGGCCACCAGCTCCCGCCTTTCCTCCACCCCCAGCATCCCGGGAAGATCCTTGCTCTCGGGGAGGCAGTAGGGACAATTCAGGTTGCAACGTGCCGTCAGGGACAGGCGCACCACCCCAAGGGGGCGGCCGAGACGGTCTTGGAGGGGGGGAGGCTGCATGGCGGCAAGCTACGGCCGTTCCTTTGCCCCTGGCGTACCCCCCCAGAGCGGGGCGACGTCCTCGGGTTCATTGGCGTTGCGCAAGGGGCCTGGGGGCAGGGCCAGCTCCTGGCAACCAACCGTGGCAATCCAGCGTTGCAACCCCCGCTCCCCCGCCGCGGTGGCTGCCCCGATCGCGGCCCGGTGGCGACCATCACTGGGATAGAGGCCAAGCAGCGGTTGGCGCCGTTCCCCGTCATGGGCCAGAAGGATGACGCTGGCATCGGTTGGGGCGGCCACCAGGGCCGCCAGGGTCGAGGGTCGCAGCCAGGGCATGTCGACGGGGCAGAGCAGCAGCAGCTGGTTGGGGTGAAACTCCATTAGGCGGGCCAGGGCCAACAACGGGCCTTCCCTCGGCTCCGGTTCGACCAGCAGCTCCAGACGATCGCCCCAGCCCCAGCGCTGCGCCAACCCCAGCGCCGCCTGGTGGTGGCTTGGTTGGTGACTGACCAGGGTGACGGGCCGCTCCAGTTCTGCCAGCAACAGCAAGGTGCGCTCCAGCCAGTTGCCTCCATCGGGATGAAGCAGAAGGGCCTTGTCCTGACCCATGCGCCGGCTTTGGCCGCCACAAAGGCAGCAGGCCCGTAGGGTCACTGGCGTCTGCATCGGCCTGATCTGCCAACAGCAACTGCTTGCTTACTAAAACCCCCAGGGCCAAGGCAAGTCAGCCAAGCTGGGTAGGTCTTTAGGGCGATCTCAGGCCCTGCGACCGGTCTTTGGCTGTGGCCAAAGCTGCCTTGCCCTGTCGCGCCGATGGCTGTCGATTCCACCACCCCAAGTCAACCGGTCCGTTCGGTTTGCCCCTACTGCGGCGTCGGTTGCGGGCTGCAGATGTTGCCGCCTGCCGCCGCTGGGGAGAACGGGGAGGCGCCCCAACCCTGGGGCACCCGGGGGGACCGGCAGCATCCTTCGAGCCTGGGCCAAGTGTGCATCAAGGGCGCCACGGTGGGGGAGACCCTCGAGCAAGAGCGCCTTCTCTTTCCCGCCTACCGCGCCGGATTGGACCAGCCCTTCGAGCGCATTGGCTGGGAGCAAGCCTTTGATTTGCTCACGGCCCGCATTAAGACCACCCTCAAAGAGCGCGGACCGTCGGCCATCGCGATCTATGGCAGTGGCCAATTCCATACCGAGGATTACTACATCGCCCAGAAGCTGCTCAAAGGGGCGATTGGCAGCAACAACTTCGATGCCAACTCACGCCTTTGCATGAGTTCCGCAGTGTCAGGTTATGCCCGCAGCCTGGGTTCCGATGGCCCACCCTGCTGCTATGAAGACATCGATCTGGCCGATCTGGTGGTTTTGATCGGCACAAATACCGCCGATTGTCACCCGGTGTTGTTCCAGCGCCTGCTCAAGCGCAAGAAGCGCCAGGGACTTACCCTGAACATCATCGTGATTGACCCCCGCGCCACGGCGACAGCGGCGATCGCCGACTGGCATCTGGCCATCGCCTCGGGCACGGATCTGGCCCTGTTGCATGGCATCGCCCATCTGCTTTTGCAGGCCGGCAGCATCGATAAATCGTTTGTGGCCACCGCTACCGAAGGCTTTGAGGATTTCAAGGCCCACGTGGCCGCCTGGACGCCGGCGCGTACGGCTGCATTTTGTGGAATTCCCGAGGAGGATCTGCGGGCTATCGCCAGCCTCTGGGCCCGCTCCACTGCCGTGCTCAGCCTCTGGTCGATGGGACTGAACCAACGCGTTGAAGGCACGGCCACCGTGGGCGGCTTGATCAATCTGCACTTGCTCAGTGGCCAGATAGGCAAACCCGGCTGCGGTCCCTTCTCCTTGACGGGCCAGCCCAATGCCATGGGGGGTCGCGAGGCCGGTGGCCTGGCCCAGCTATTGCCTGGTTACCGCTCTGTGACGGATGCCAGCCACCGCACCGAGCTTGAGCAGGCCTGGGGCCTGGCACCGGGTTCCATCGACCCTGCCCCCGGTCTTTCCGTCTGGCAACAGATTGAGGCCATGGAGGCCGGTGCCCTGGACCTCTGGTGGGTGGCTGCCACCAATCCCCTGGTCAGCCTTCCCCATCTCGAACGGGTGCGCGCTGCGGTGAACCGTTGCCCCATGGTGGTGCTCAGTGAGGCCTACGCCGGCAGCGAGACCGCCGCCTACGCCCACTTGCTTTTGCCTGCGGCCCAGTGGAGTGAAAAGCAGGGCACGATGACCAATTCCGAACGGCGGGTGACCCTTGCTCCAGCCTTTCGCCAACCCCCCGGGGAAGCGCGGCCGGATTGGCAGGTGTTCGCCGAACTAGGTCGACGCCTGGGCCATGGCGCCCAATTTCCTCCCAGCACCGCGGCCGATGTCTTTGCCGAATTTGTGGCTCTCACCGCCGGCCGCCTGTGTGATCTCTCCGGCTTAAGCCATGGGCTGTTGGCCCAGGCCGGTCCCCAGCAGTGGCCCTTTCCGGCCGGCAGCGAACCCACAACAACCTCAAAGCGGCTCTACGGCGACCACCGCTTTGCCACAGCCAGTGGACGGGCCCGTTTTCTCTGCGATCCACCGCTGGGCCTGGGGGAGCCACCCTGCGAAGCCTTCCCCCTGGTCCTGACGGTGGGCCGCTATCTAGGGCATTGGCACACCATGACCCGTACGGGCAAGGTGCCAAGGCTCAACGCGATGCATCCCGAACCCTTGCTTGAGGTCCATTCCGCCGATGCCAAAAGTTATGGCTTGGCCGATGGCGCCTGGGCCCAGATCAGCTCTCGCCGCGGCAGCGTCACCGCCAAGGTGCAGATCACGGACCGTATCCGTCCAGGCACTCTGTTTTTGCCGATGCACTGGGGCGGCAGCCAGGAGAAGGCCTGTGAAGCCAATGCTTTGATGCACGCTTTGTTTTGTCCCCATTCACGCCAACCCGAGCTCAAGGCTGCGGCGGTCCGGCTGGCAGCCGCCGACCAGGTGTCAGGGGAGTCGGGGTCTTAGGTGTCGTCGTGGGCGTGGCGGCGATAGAGGAAATCAAGGGCCTGATTACGCAAGGCGCCAAAGCGGTTGTCTGCCAGCATGGCTTCGTGGTTGCGGGGTCGCTCAAAGGGCACAGTGAGGATTTCACCAATCGTGGCGGCGGGACCGTTGGTCATCATCACGATGCGATCGGCGAGGAACAGGGCCTCATCAATGTCATGGGTGATCATCAAGACGGTGGGCTTCTGTTCGCGCCAAATCGCCAGGAGTTCCTCGTGGAGTTCTTCCTTGGTAATGGCATCAAGGGCGCCGAAGGGCTCATCGAGCACGAGTACGGCTGGATTCACCGCCAGGGCCCTGGCGATGGCCACCCTTTGCTTCATGCCCCCGGAGATTTGCCCCGGTTTCTTGCCGGCCGCTTCACTGAGATGGACCATCTCCAGGTGATGGTCCACCACCCGTTGGCGGCTGGCGGCATCGAGCTCGGGTCGGGCAGCCTTCACTGCCAGATGGACGTTCTGCCAGACCGTTTTCCAAGGCAGCAATGAATAGTTCTGAAACACCACCATGCGGTCCGGACCCGGCCGCTCGATCGGTTGACCCGCCAGGCTCACCTTGCCACGGCTGGGCTTGAGGAACCCCGAGACCATATTGAGCAGGGTGCTTTTGCCACAGCCAGAATGGCCGATGACACAAAGAAATTCCCCCTGTCGCACCTGCAGATTGATATCACGCAGGGCTTCAAAGGAACCGCGGCGGGTGGCGTAGATCTGGCCCACCCCGCTGAATTCAAGAAAGGACGGGTTGGTGGCGGGGGTGGCGGCACTCATGGTGGTGGGGGTCACTCAGCGGGACAACAGGGCCCTTGCGGAGAGGCTGGGCAGGGGGATCGGGGCGACTGGAGGTTCCGGTGCTCCGGGGAGGGCCTTCAGGTAGTCGAGGGGATTGTCCTGGTCAAAGGGGATGTCATCGGCGAGGCGGAAGGGGTGACGATCGGGACGGAGGCTGGGGTAGCCGGCAGCGGCTAGGGCCCGGTCGCACAGGTCTGGGCGATAGACCTGGCCAAGCAGTTCGAGCCGATTACTGGGGAATGGGCACCACCCCCAGCGGCTGAATTGACTCAGAATCCACGCCCCCTCGGCCCGATTGGGGATGTGGGCGCGGTCAAAGTGGTAGCGGTTGAACTGAAGTAACGCCTGAGGCTTTTCATCGTTGCCGTAATCGAACTGGCGCTGTAAAGCAATCTCGGCCCGTCGGCCCAGCCATTGATTTTGGCTGAGGATTCTGATCAGCTCGGGTCGCTGGCCGCCATCGTCGCAACGTTCGGCGGCTTTCATCAGGCCGGCGCCAAGGGCATCAAGGGCCCCTGGATGGTCTTCGGCCCACCGCTCCGAACAGGTGAGCACCTTTTCGGGATGCCCGCTCCAGATGTCCAGATCAGTCGCCAGGACATAGCCCTGGCGATCTTCGACGGCTTCGGCGACCCGATAGCGACCGGCGATGAACCCATCGATCTGTTGAGTTCGCAGACCCCCCCCCATCGTCATCGGCGAGAGGGGTGTGAAGCGCACCTGGCGATCGGGGTCGATGCCGCCGGCTGCCAACCAGTGGCGTAGCAGCAATTCCGCCATCGATCCCAACTCGGGCACCGCCAGGGTGAGGGGTTTGCCCCGGTTCAGAAGCCACTGGCGCAGATCGGCGCGACGCCTGACCCCCTGGGCCAGCAGGGAACGGGCCATGCAGAGGGCATTGCCGTTGCGGCTCACCGTCATCGGCGTGATCGCCGGCCAAGGGGTCCGGCCCCCCAGTCCCAGGTTGAGAGCCAGGGGCGTGGAGGCCGAGGTGATGGCCACCTGCAGATCAGCTTCGAGCAGCTTTGCTTCGAGACGATCCCAGCGGGCGAACGGGACAGGCACCACCTCAATGGCGGCCCCGTCGAACAGGCTCTGGTCCAGGGCGACGGCCAGGGGGGCGATGTCAAGCCCTGGCAAGAAACCGAGTCGAATGGTTTCCGGCCTCCGGGGCCCTTGCTTGCGGGCCGGCGGCAGGGAGTTGGCGCCGCCCTCCCGCCTGTCGACTCCGGCGGCGGCAACGATGCTGGATGCTGCAACCACACTGGCGGCCGCGCCGACGCTGGAGCGGTGCTGGCGCAGGCGTCGCTGCTGATGCAGAAAGCCGATCAATTCACCCCGCAGGTGGTAGTAATCGGGGTGCTCAATCACCTCCAGGCGCTGGCGGGGCCTGGCAAAGGGCACGTTAAGAATCTGGCCGATCTCCGCTTCAGGGCCATTGGTCATCATCACCACCCTGTCGGAAAGCAATAGGGCCTCATCCACGTCATGGGTAACCATTACGGTGGTGACACCAGCTTCTTGGCAGATCTGCATCAGTTGTTGTTGCAGATTGCCGCGAGTGAGGGCATCTAGGGCCCCAAAAGGTTCGTCCAGAAGCAGCAAACGGGGTCGGATCGAAAGGGCCCGGGCGATCGCCACCCTTTGTTTCATACCGCCCGAGAGTTCAGCCGGCACCTTGTCGGCAGCGTGGCTCAGACCCACCATCTTGATACTGCGATCAATGGTTTGGTTGCGCTCCGCGACCGGACTGGAAGCCATGACGCTATTGACCGCCAGGGCCACGTTCTGGCGAACGGTTTGCCAAGGCAGCAAGGAATAGTTCTGGAACACCACCATGCGATCTGGACCTGGCTCATTAACCTCGCGTCCGTCGATCAAAATGCCACCACTGCTGGCCTGGGTAAGGCCCGCCAAAAGATTAAGCAAGGTGCTCTTGCCACAACCGGAGTGACCAATCAAAGATACAAATTCCCCTTCTTTGATTTCAAGGTCGATATCCTTGAGAGCGATGTAATGGCCACCATCATTTAGGGGAAAGACTTTGGTGACATCATCAATAGTAAGGAAGCGACCCATTTCAGTGACCACCCTGAGCAACTTTACTTCCAGTCCAGGCCACCAAGCGATCAAGGGCTAGACCCACAACTCCAACATAGATAATAGCTAGTATTATTTGACTTGAGCTGCTATCGCCTCCAGCGTTGTAGGCATCCCAAATGAAGTAGCCGATGCCCCCATCTGCTTTGAGCATTTCGGCTGCAACAATGGCTAGCCAGGCCAGTCCGACGGCAATTCGCAGGCCCGTGAATACATAGGGAACAGTGGCGGGAATAACAATATTGCTGATATACTCGCTCTTGCGTAATCTCAAAACTCGGGAGACATTAGTATAGTCCTCGGGAATTTCTCGAATGCCCACTGCTGTGTTAATGATAATAGGCCAGATCGCCGTAATAAAAATTACAAAGATAGCCGAGGTGTTGGCATTCTGAAACACCATGAGTGAAATGGGGAACCAGGCTAGGGGCGGTACAGTGCGCAGCACTTGAATTACCGGATCAAAGCCTTTGCCGATAAAGCGGTTCAAGCCCAGCAGGCCGCCGATGGCGATGCCGACGACCGCGGCTAGGCCATATCCCAAGGCCACTCTCTGTAGCGAGATCAGGATCTGCCAGCCCAGCCCCTTGCTGGTGCCGCCGTTGTCGAAAAACGGTTGGTTGATGTAAGGATCCCAGGTATCGGTGATCACATTGATGGGTCCCGGCAGCCGGCCTGTGCCAAGGATCAGGGAAAGGGCTTGCCAGACAAGCAAGAAGCCGCCGATGCAGACCACATAGGGCAGCACGCCGCGTAGAACCGGATTCTTTAGGCGCCTCCGGGTGGGTTGCGACAAGGATGTCGCAGAAGCGGAGTGGGACATCTTGTACTAACGGTGGGTCGGAAACTCCCAGTCGGCAGGGCTTGCTGGCTGGGATGGGGGTGCTAAGAATGGACGGATTTCAGGTCAGGGTCTTGATCTTTAAAGCATCGAGATAGGCCTTGGGATTCTCAGGGTCAAAGACTACGCCGTCAAAGAAGGTTTCCTTGCCCCGTGAATCACTGGCGGGAATCGCCTGTTCTTGACCCAGGGCTTTGGCGGCCGTTCTCCACAGGTCACTACGGTTGACCTTGTTAACTAGTGCCGCCGTATCGGTATTGGCGGGTAGATAGCCCCAGCGAATATCTTCGGTGACAAACCAAGTATCATGACTTTTGAAGGGGAATGAGGCATTCTCCGACCAGAAAAGCATCTTGTAAGGACTATTTTTTACAATACGACCATCACCATGATCCACATTGCCGGCAAGTCGAGGCTTGATGTCTTCGACCTTGGCCTTAATATATTTATCCTGAGCAAGAATTTCACACATTTCGTCGAGATTTGCAGGGTTTTCACACCATATCTGAGCTTCTTGCACGGCCTTGAGCAAGGCCACAGACGCGTTGGGATTCTTGTCCACCCAGTCAGCCCGCATCGCAAATGATTTTTCCGGATGCTTGTTCCAGATTTCACCTGTTTGTGCTGCAGTATATCCAAGCTTTTTGTTGACTAAGCGCTGGTTCCAAGGTTCACCCACACAAAATAAGTCCATCGTTCCGGTCTGCATGTTTGCCACCATCTGGGGAGGTGGGACCACAACTAAATCGGCATTTTTATTGGGATCAATGCCGTTTGCAGACAGCCAGTAGCGCATCCATAGATCATGATTACCCCCGGGAAATGTGACGGCGGCTTTAAGCTTTCTGCCCAGACTACTGGCACCTTTCGCAAGGGCTTCATTATTGTTTACAGTGAGCTTGGCATCTAACAAGGCATTGGAAGCCGAAATGGCCTGACCCTGCAGATTCAATCGGGCAAGGATGTACATAGGCAAAGGTTGCTTGCTCTTGGTTATCTTTCCGGCAGTTAGTAAATAGGGCATAGGACTAAGAATATGGGCCCCATCAATCCCCCCAGCGCCACTGCCAAGCTCAAGGTTGTCCCGGGTTGCGGCCCAGGACGTTTGCTTGAGAAGTTTCACCTCGGGCATGCCGTGCTTGGCAAACAGACCCTTTTCTTTGGCAATGATCAAGGGAGCGGAGTCCGTCAGCGCAATGAAGCCCAGCGTCGCGCCATTGACCTCATTGCTGATGCTGCCCGTTGTGGAAGCATCCGATTTGGTTGTCGGCTTCTGGCCGCCGCAAGCAGCCAGGAAGGCCGTGCCAGCCGCAGTGCTAGCTGCTGTGATCAGAAACTTGCGACGCGAAAACTGGGCCATAGCAATGCAGGGTGTTGGTAGGAAGTATTCTTCCAGTTAATGGAAAGTAAATGTCCTAAGCGAAATATCGCTTGGATGATTAGCTTGAAGCACAAAGTAAACATCGGCAGCAGCGAGCGGGCGGCCGGCCGGTGTGCCATGACCAGTCTTCAAAAAGAAGCGCTCTAGTCAGGTAAGTCTGTATCGGCGCTCTAAGCTTGCCGACCTTTAAATCAAACCATGCTGAGTCGGGCCCGATGGTCACAATGGCTACAAAATTCATGGGACGCCTGGAAAATTAAATGCTGCTGGAATCTCTTGCTCCGGCGGCACAGACCCCCCATCGTTCAAGAGTCTCTCAGCAATCCGAATTCGAGCAAGGCCGTCGGCAGGTTGCGATGTTCATGGCCAGGGTGGCTGAGTTTGATCAGGGCGAACCGCTGCAACTCGTCCAGGTTCGCCCAACGTTCGGGCTCAATCTTGAGGCCAAGCTGGTCGCATGAGAGTGCCACCTCCTCAGGCAGGGTCCCTGCTTCTTGCCAGGCACAGGAGCGGGCCGGCTCCAAGGGCTTGGCCGGTCCGTCTGGAAGGCTGTTGCTTCGCACCAACAACGATTCCCGCAGCTCCATGAGCGAGGACATGTCATCTTTCCATTGCAGCAGAGTCCGCCGTTCGGCAGAGCTCAAGCCATGCCATTGGACCAGTTTCAGCTTTACCCCCGCCAGATCGAGCTTGCGGCGTACCGCCATCGGCAGGCAACGCAGATCGCCGCTGAAGTCGGCTTCGAAGTCAAAAAGTCGGTTGTGGATGGCCCCTTGACCCAGGGGGCTGCATGGTTCACTCATCGGGCAAGCTCCAAGCATTTGTTGGCGCCGATTCGGGCTTGCAGGAGGGCCCTGGCCTGCTCCAGGGCCGTTGGCAGATCGTCATGGCGATCAGCCAACCAAAGGTAGGCACCGAGATTCCAGAGCAAGGCCTCCGCCAAGGGGCCTTCGCCCCTCAGGGCCAACTGGCCGTCCCTTCGCCAATCCTCCAACCCTGACCAGGGGATCTCGGTCGCGCTGATGCCATGGTCACGGGGGTGAAGCAGGATGCGCTCTACGGCCCCCCGGCGCACACGGGCCGTAATACCAGCTCGGGTGGTGGGCAGATCGGTCGATCCTTCCAGCCCCTTGACGGTTAACAGGTCGGTTTCGCCGGCTGCAGCCAGGGCCTCCCAGGCTCGAGCCTCGGTGGGTGGATGCACGAAGCCGCTCACCAGCAACCGTTGGCCCTGGTGCGGGGTCCAGAGCAGTTCCAGGCTGGCCACTGGGGGGCGTTTGCCGATCAGATCCCTGATCAAAACCAGCCGTTCGGCGGCTTGGAAATGGTCGGGTTGGTGGGTCAGGGCCAGGCCATGGCTATTGAGGCGGTCCTGGACCGCTGTCAACGGCAGGCCCCGCCATTCGATGCCGAGGGCGGCGAACAGCTCGGCCAGCGTGATCCCGTATTTCACCGGCATGGGGTTGCCCCCGTGCAGCACCACCGGAATACCTGCCGCCGCCAGCGTCAGAGCCAGCAGGGGCAGCACTGGGGCTGTGCGGCTGCGGCCGTCATAGGGAACCCCAAAGCACAGGGCGCGGCGCCCCGGAGTGGTAAGGATGGGACCCAAGCAGCGATATCCATCCAGCATGCCGCTGAGCTCCTGGGGCGCCGGCCGACGAATGCGGTGGGCAATCAGAAACGCCGCCATCTGGGCCGAGTCAACCTTGCCTTTGAGCATCAACTCGATCGCTACACGAGCTTCTTGGCGACTGAGACCGGTGCTGGTGTGCTCGCCGCTGCCCACTTTGCCGATCAGTTCTCGGAACAGGGCGCAATCCGGTCCCAGGGCATCAAGACGCTCCTGGCGGCGAGCTTCAAGCGTCGCCACGGGAGAATCCGTCGGTGGATTCTGTAGCGGTTGCAACAGGGGGGGATCCGGCCTGGGTGGTCATAATGTCACTGAGCGTAGGCGGTTTCAGGTTCCAGGCTGAGGTCTGGGCCGCGGTGTGGTTTTGATCACCACCCCTCCCCCGTTTCCGGATATGTCCGACTCCCCAGGGGCTGCCGTCGCTACCGATGGCGACACTCCCCATCTGGTTCCTACGCCGACTTTGACAAAAGTGGAGTTGGCCAAGTCCAACTTCTGCGGCCTCGATCTTGCACCCCGC
>JBIIRU010000057.1:0-11046 GCA_044341355.1 Cyanobium sp.
AAGGCACGCGAGCGCTGGCTGTCGGTGGAGGAGTTGCACCGCAGCCTTAAATGGAAGGACGACCTGTATCAGGAGATCACCGGCCATCTGCTGGCGATGCTCAAGGCCTGGGGCCTGGTCAAGCCCAAGGAGGTGAAAGTCGGCAAGCGCAAGAGCGAGGTGCTGCAGGGCTGGCGATTGAACAGCTCAGCACTGCGCTGGACTTTGGTGGATCCTGATGCTGGTTCAACAAAAACAGCCCCCGCACAGGACGCCTATGCCGAACGTCTGCTCCTGCAGCAGGAGAGCAGCGGCCGCCGCGGACCCGTGAACAGCTACTTCCGCAGCCTCTATGAGGATCTCGCCTCTCTGATTGCTGACCCGGGCCAGGCCGAGGGCAGGCCCTTTGTGCAGACCCTGGAAGCGCGGGAGCACACCGCCCAGGTGGATGCCGGCGTGCGCGAGCAACGCGAGAAGCAGTTCCGCGATGCCCGGCTGCGGCTCCTGTACTGCTCGCCAACGATGGAGCTGGGCGTGGACATCTCCGCGCTCAACACCGTCTACATGCGCAATGTGCCGCCGACGCCGGCGAACTACGCCCAGCGCAGCGGCCGGGCGGGGCGCAGCGGTCAACCGGCGCTGGTGCTCAGCTACTGCGGCGCCACCTCACCGCATGACCAGTACTTTTTCTCCGACCCCACCCGCATGGTGGCCGGTGCGGTGATCGCACCGACGCTGGAGCTGGCCAACGAGGAACTGCTCAAGGCCCATTTCCGAGCGCTCTGGCTGGCTGCCACCCGGCAGCGACTGCCGGGCAAAGTGAAGGAACTCGTGGATCTTGCTGCCGAAGGCAGGCCGCTGGTGGCAGACCTGCGCGAGGCGCTCGCCAGCGATGACGCCTGCCGCAGCGCCCAGGCCGATGGCCAGGCGATCGTGGACGACCTGGTGGAGAACCACTGGTTGGGCAGCACGCCGCCGCCCTGGCTCACCGGCAGCTGGTTGGATGCCCTGATCCGGGGTGCGGCCCTCGATTTCGACGCGGCGCTGCGCCGTTGGCGGGATCTGCTGGAGGCGGTCGACAGCCAGTTCGCCCAAGCCCAGAAAGATCTGGCCAACCACGCCCTGTCAGAGCGCGAACGGCAAGCGGCGGATCAGCGGCAGCGGGCGGCGCGGCTGCAGCAGCAGCTGCTGCTGGCCGACAAACCCGGCAGCGGCAACAACAACAACGACTTCAGCACCTACCGCTATCTGGCCAGCCAGGGCTTCATGCCGGGCTATAACTTCCCGCGCCTGCCGCTGATGGCCTACATCCCTGGCAGCCGTGAGCAAGTGGGAGGCGGCACATTCATCACCCGGCCGCGCTTCGTGGGGATCAGCGAGTTCGGGCCCCATTCGCTGATCTATCACGAGGGCAACACCTACAAGGTGAAGGGCGCGATTCTGGGCCTGCAGGACAACGCGGTGGCCGCGGGCAACGTGACCCTGGCCACCCAGGACGCCCTGCTCTGCGGCGTCTGTGGTCATGCCCACCTGGGTTCGGGCCTGGCTGAAGTTGAGCTGTGCCGCCACTGCGGTGCGCCGCTCAAGGAGGAACCAAAAGGCAAAGCGGTGCGGGTGCCACGGCTCTATCAGATCGAGCAGGTGAACACCCGCCGCGCCGAGCGGATCACCTCCGACGACGAGGAACGCCAACGGCTGGGCTACGAGCTGCTCACCACCTATGAGTTCCCGCAGGAGAACGGTGTGGTGAAGGTGGCGCGGGCGCAGGTGAGCAGTGGCGGCCAGCCGCTGCTGGAGCTGAGCTATGCGCCAGCCACCACGATCAGCCGCATCAACCTCGGCTGGCGGCGGCGCGAGAACCGCAGCGACATGGGTTTCCCCATCCACCCGATCAGCGGTCGCTGGGGCGGCGAGAAACAGCTGGAAGCTGGCAACGCCACCCCCGGCGAGGGCGAGGAAGATGCGGCCGAAGTGGGCTACGTCAAGATCACCCCCTACGTGCAGGACCGCAAGAACGCCCTGCTGCTGCAGTTCCCCAATCAGCCGGCCAGCGGCAACTGGACTGCGCTGCAGCTACTCAGCCTCAAGAACGCCCTCAAGCGCGGCATCGAGGTGGCCTTCCAGCTCGATGGCAGCGAGATCGCCGCTGAGCTGATGCCAAATGACGAGGAGGCCAGCGCCCTGTTGCTCTACGAGAGTGCCGAAGGAGGGGCCGGGGTGCTGAGCCGCCTGGTGGAGAGCCCCGCAGCGCTGCGGCAGTTGGGGCGCACAGCCCTGGAGGTGTGCCACTGGCGCTTGAGCGACCCACTGCCGGTGATCGAAGCGGCCCTGGAGGATGCCGATCCGGAGTGTGAGGCCGGCTGCTACCGCTGCCTGCTCGGTTATCACAACCAGCGGGAGCACGATCGGATCGACCGCCGCATCCCTGAGCTCAAGCAGTTCCTGCTGGATCTGGCCCGCGGTGAGCTGGTGGGTCAGGGAGGCACCGACAGCCGCAGCGAGCGGCTGGGGCGGCTGCGTGGCTTCTGCCAGAGCGGCCTGGAGCGCCTCTGGCTGGAGACAACCTTCCGGCTTGGTCATCACCTACCCGATGACGCTCAGAAGGAGGTGAGCGGCCACTTCGTGACACCCGATTTCACTTACCGGGAGGCCGGGGCGCTGGTGTTCATCGACGGCCCCCACTATGAGAAGCCTTTGCAGCAGCGACTGGACCAGCAGAAGCGCCAGGCCCTCAAGGATGCCGGCATCCGCGTGGTGGTCTTTGACCAACACAGCGAAGAATGGCCGGTGATGTTCCGCGAGCACTCCTGGCTGTTCGGGGAAGGGAAGGGTGGCAGCAACGGCTCCGGGGCCAGCAGCCCCCCTCCAGTACCGCCACCACCGCCAGCCGCTGGCCCCGCGCCTGATCCAGAGCCTCAGGGACCAGATCTTGCTGAGAGCCTTGATGCCGTTTTTGCGCAATATGGCGAATTGTTTGACGCCAAACCAAGCGATGCCTGAGCTCAGTCGCTTCTACGGAATCATCATCCGAATGTACTTCGAGAGCGGATCGCATCACGCCCCACATTTTCACGCCTATTATGGCGAAGAAGAGGCTGTTTTCGGACTGGATCCGATTGGACTGCTGGCAGGGCAACTTCCGCGCCGCCAGGTTAGGTTAGTGGAAGCCTGGGCCGAATTGCACCAGCAGGAGTTGCTCGCCGACTGGGGGCTTCTCCAGGCGGGAGCAGCGCCATTGCCGATCTCCCCCCTGCAGTAGGAGCTCCATGATCCACGTCCTGCACCGCGTGACCCACGTCGAGTTGCTCGGGCCCTATCAGCTGCGGGTGGCTTTCAGGGACGGCACACAGCGAGACATTAATTTTGAGCCTGTTCTGGCGGGTGACTTATATGGTTCCCTGCGTGATCAAGCCCTGTTTAATCAGGTTGCTATCGATCCCGATGTGCACACGTTGGTATGGCCAAATGGCGCTGACTTTGATCCGGAAACGCTGCACGACTGGCCGCACTTCCTGCCTGCCATGGCTGAACGCGCCAGGCATTGGTCCAGCACCGGCAGCCTGACGCGGCCATGACCGCCACCCTCGGCCAGCCCACCTCCAGCCAACCCCCAGCGCTTCCCGACATCCCCAGCCCCGGCTCGATCGTGCAGGTGCGCGGCCGGGAGTGGGTGACGCTGCCCCAGAACCGAGCAGAGAAGCAGGATCAGGTGCTGCGGCTTCGGCCCCTGGGCGGCGGGGATCAGACGATCGCCACCCTGTTCTGGCCCTTGGAGGGCGAACAAGTGCTGCCGGCAAGCTTTGCCCTGCCTGATCCAGCCCTGAGTGGCTCCCAGAGCTCGGCGCTGCTGCTGCGCGATGCCCTGCTGCTCAAGCTCCGCGCCGGTGCGGGGCCCTTCCGCTGCCTGGGCAACGTGGCGCTCGAACCCCGGCCCTATCAGCTGGTGCCGCTGCTGATGGTGCTCAAGCAGGAGGTGAGCCGGGTGCTGATCGCCGATGAGGTGGGCCTCGGCAAGACGGTGGAGGCGCTGCTGATCGCCCGGGAACTGCTCGATCGCGGAGAGATCCGCAAGGTCACGGTGATCTGCCCGCCGCACCTGTGTGAGAAGTGGAAGAGCGACATGATCCGCCAGTTCAACCTGGCTGCCGAGGTGGTTCGGCCCGGCACCGCCCAGAAGCTGGAGCGGGGATTGCCGGCGGGCAAGTCGATCTTTGACGTGGTTCCGTTCACGGTGGTGAGCCTCGATTGGATCAAGAGCGACCGCAACCGCGAGGGCTTCCTGCGCAGCTGCGGAGAGTTCGTGATCGTCGATGAAGCCCACACTTGCGCAGCCCGAAAGGGAGGCGGGCGCCAGCAGCGCTACGAGCTGCTGCGGGGTCTGGCTGCCGATCCGCAGCGCCACCTGGTGCTGCTCACCGCCACACCCCACAGCGGAGACCAGGAGGCCTTCGACAACCTGCTTGGGCTGCTCGATCCGAAGTTCGAGGGCCTCAGCGAGATGCCCGAGGGGCAGCGCCGCAAGGATCTGCGCGATGAGCTGGGCAACTATTTCGTGCAGCGCCGCCGCCTTGATCTCAAGGAGGAATGGGGCACCGAGGGCGCCGATTTCCCCGATCGGGAGACCCGTGAAGCCACGTACACCCTCAGTGGCGACTGGGGGCGTCTGTTCGATGACGTGCTGGCCTATGCCCGTGCACTCGTGGAACGGAGTGTTGGCGAAAGCAAGTTGCGCCAGCGGATGAGCTGGTGGGCCGCTCTGGCGTTGCTGCGCTGCGTGAGCAGCAGCCCCGCCGCAGCCTCGGCATCCCTGCGCACCAAGCTGTTCAACCTCCAGAGCGGTACGGATTGCGCCTCCCCAGATGCAGCCTCAGCCTCCAGCGAAGACGAGCTTGCTGATGACCTGGAAGCGATGGCCACGCTCGCCGTTCTTGATGGCGCGGAAGAAGAGTTCAGCGCAGAGGAAGCCGCCCCAGGGGCCGATCTGGCGGAGTCGGCTGATGCCGGGCTGTTAAAGGATCTGATCGACCGCTCAGATCGCCTGCGCGGCAAGGCCCACGATCCCAAGCTCAAGCAGCTGCTGAAGGAGCTCAAGGGGCTGCTTGCGGAGGGCTTCCGGCCAGTGATCTACTGCCGTTTCAGGCCCACCGCCCACTACCTGGCGGAGCAACTGGAGGAGGAATTGCCCAAGCGAGCCCATGTGGTGATGGCCGTCACCGGTGATCTGCCAGCGGAGGAGCGGGTGGAGCGCATCCGCGAGCTGCAGAACGAACTGGCGAACGGCAAGGTGCCGGTGCTGGTGGCCACCGACTGCCTCTCGGAGGGCATCGACCTGCAGCACATCTTCGATGCGGTGATCCACTACGACCTCTGCTGGAACCCCACCCGCCACGAACAGCGCGAGGGCCGGGTGGATCGCTTTGGCCAAGCCCGAAGCGCGGTGCGGGCGCTGATGCTGCACGGCGGCGACTCCAACCCGGTGGATGAGCGGGTGCGGACGGTGATCCTTGAAAAGGAGAAGACGATTCGCAAGGAGCTGGGGGTGAGCGTGCCGATCCCCGGCAACGCCAACACCATCACCCAGGCGGTTCTCGGCGGGATTTTTGGCAAGGCCGCCAAGGTAATTCAGGGGTTCCTCAACCTCGGCCTGCCTGGATTCAGTGGTTCGGGATCGGACCTTGATGCCGTGCTTGACGCCGAATGGCAGAGCGCCAAGGAGAACGCCAAAGCCACCCGCACAATCTTTGCCCAGCGCAGCCTCAAGCCAGAGGAAGCCCTGCGCGAATGGGACCGCACCCGCGAATCCCTCGGCAGCTCCGATGCGGTGGAGCGGCTGGTGCTCAACGCCTGCCGCCGCCTGAATCTGCCCATCGGGCCCCTTCGGGGCTCGCAAGGGGGTGTTGCAGGTGACGGCGATAAGGCTGCAGGTGGCTGGGAGCTCGATCTCACCCGCCTGGAGGACAACCGCCAGGCCCTGAACGAGCGCCTGCGCAGCCACGACCTCGGCGGCAAGCTGCGACTCAGTTTCCGCTCACCAGCTCGTGACGGCAGCCAACTGCTCAGCCGCTCCCACCCGCTGGTGGTGGAGCTGGCGGATTTCGTGGCCGAGCGGGCCCTCAGCGGCCTGGAGCCGGACCTGGCGGCTCGGGCCTCCGTGATCCGCACCAAGGCGGTGGCCAAACGCACCCAGGTGCTGGTGCTGCGGCTGCGGCACCAGCTGCACCAGTCGCGCTGGACGGGCAGTCAGTACGAGGCCCTGCCCGATCTGCTGGTGGAGGAATGCCTCACCGCCCGGGTCACCGGCGATGGTGTGGAACCACTGGAGGGTGCCGCAGCGCTGGAGCTGCTGGAAGCCCCAGCCAGCGGCAACCTCGATCCGGGGCAGCGCCAGCAATGGCTGCAGGAGGCCGTCGCCGAACTCGATGCTCTGCAGCCGGCGCTTTCCGCCCTGGCCCAGCTGCGCGCCCAGCAGGCGGAAGACGATCACCGCCGCGTGCGTGAGGCCTCGCTGCGCTCCGGCGAAGCGCTGCGCATGCGCTTTCGCTGTGAACCCAGCCTGCCGGTGGATGTGATCGGCCTGATCGTGCTGTTGCCGGCGCCGCAGCTGTGATCAGCCACCAGTCCTACCCTGAGACCACGACTCCAGCCCCACCCATGAGCACCACAATTCAGCTCGATCCCAATATTGACGCCCGGCTGGAGGCGCTGGCCAGGGCCACCGGGCGCAGCAAGGAATTTTATCTGAAGGAGCTGATCCTGCAGGGAATGGAAGATCTGGAAGACGCCTATCTGGGCGCCTTGGAAGCCGACCGGGTTCGGCGCGGTGAATCGAGCACCCGTTCTCTCGACGCTGTTATGCAAGACCTTGGCCTGGACTGTTGAATTCTCCAGTGGAGCTGAGCGGCAACTGCGCAAGCTCGATTCGGCTACCGCCAGGCGCCTGGGCTTGTATCTCCGGAAACTTGTGGCTGAAACCACTGATCCTCGCGAGCGAGGCAAGTCGCTCACAGGACCGATGACGGGCTTATGGCGCTACCGAGTGGGTGACTACAGAATTGTCTGTGAGTTGGTGGAACAGCGCCTCGTGGTGCTGGTTGTACAGCTGGGTCATCGCAGCCGCATTTACGAGTGAGCCAGAGGAAGATGGACTTATTCGTATGTGGCCAGATAGTCGTGATCTCAAGGATGACTATCGCGCTCTATCGCCGCGATGATTTCCTCGCTGGTCAGCGGTGGCCTCTTGAACTGGCTGCGCAGTTCCCGCCAGCGATGAAGCTGGGACTGAACCTCCTCCTCCGTCATTGGGGGCAGCGGCGGCACCTGCCGAATCTCGCGGCCCTCAGCGGCCGCCTGGGCCCGCAGCCCGGCGCTGATCTCCTGGATGCGCCGCAATGTGGGCTCGATGTTCACAGGTTCTGGAGCAGGTTGAGCCACTGCCGGGCCGGCCGCCGCGGGCTCCAGGGTCTCCAGGGCAGCCAGCACCTCACTGGTGAGGCTGCGGCCATGGGCGCGGGCACGCTGTTCAAGCCGCGCCAGCAGCCCATCGGGAACGTCGTGCAGGGTCAGGGTGGCCATCGCGCCAGACCTCCTGGCTGAGTCGGATCTCAGCTCAGTTTGTCAGCGCCACCAGGATGTCGAGCTCCCCGATCCAGCCACCAGCACACCGTCTCCTCCCCGCCCGATCTGTCTACGTTCCCACCCCCACCCTTTGCGCCATGCCCCGCACCACCGCCACCGTCAGCTTCCAGGCGATCGAGCTCAAGGGCAGCCTGCTTCCCGGTTCCTTGCTGGTGCAAGTGGCCCGCCTGCAGGCCCCGATGCAGAAGGAGGCCGACTACGGCCTGGGCAAGGGCGAACGGCTGCGGGAGCGGATTGATGCCGCCTGGGTGCGGCTGAAAGAAATCTGGGAGGAACACAAGGATCTGCGGAATCGGGCGGCACAAGGCATCAGCGGCCTGCATACCTCCGTGCGAATCCTGCGCGAGGTGCTGGGCTGGCCGGATCTGCAACCCTGCAGCGGCTGGCAACACGGCGACGCCCACTTCCCGATCGCCCACCGCGCGTTTGAGGGTGCGGTGCCCCTGATCGTGCGAGGCATCGCGGCTGATCAGCTCGACAAGGGCAGCAGCCAATTCGGTCAGGAAGACCGCCGGCGCTCCCCCCACAGCTGCCTGCAGGAATGCCTCAATGCCGACGACAACGCCAACTGGGGGCTGCTGCTCACCGGCGATCGGCTGCGGCTGCTGCACGACAACCCTTCGTTGGTGAAGCCGGCCTACCTGCAGGTGGACCTGGAGCTGCTGGTGGAAGGCGAGCTGTTCGATGAATTCGCCGTGCTCTGGCTGCTGCTGCACGCCAGCCGCTTCCGCCATCCGCAGACGAGCAGCTGCGTACTCGATGCCTGGAAGGAGCAGGCGCAGGAATCAGGCGAGCGGGTGCTGGGGCAGTTGCGCAATGGCGTGCAGCAGGCCCTCGAAGCCCTGGGCAATGGCCTGCTGCAGCATCCAGGCAACGAGGCCCTGCGCCACCAGCTGGCCAGTGGCGCCCTCAGCGGCCAGGAGCTGCACCGCCAGCTGCTGCGGCTGGTGTATCGCTTCCTGTTTCTGTTCACCGCGGAAGACCGCGACCTGCTGTTCCCCAGAACGCTCGGCCAGGAGGATCCGCGCCGCCGCATCTATCGCGAGGGCTACAGCATCGGCCGGTTGCGGGAACTGGCGATCCGCCGCAGCGCGTCGGAGGGGCCCTACGGCGATCTGTGGCAGACCCAAAAGCTGGTGTTCCTGCAACTGCGCCAGAGCAGCTCACCGCTGGGGCTGCCTGGCCTGGGGGGATTGTTCGCCGAGCCGCAATGCCAGGCGCTGGAGCAGGGCGAACTGGCCAACCGATTTCTGCTCCGGGTCATCAGGGCGATCGGCTGGTTCCAGGCCGGCGACACGCTCACCCGCGTCAACTACCGCGACCTCAACACCGAGGAGCTGGGCAGTGTGTATGAGGGGCTGCTGGAGCTCCATCCCCAGCTGGAGCGCGCCGGAGGCAGCTGGCAGTTGAGCTACGGGGGCGGAGCGGGGAGCGACCGCAAGACCACCGGCAGCTACTACACCCCAGACCAGCTGGTGCAGCTACTTATAGTTTCTGCGCTGCTGCCGGTGATTGCCGATCGCCTCAGCAAGGCTTCAACCCCGGAGGAGAAGGAGCAGGCGCTGCTGGCGATTCGGGTGCTCGATCCGGCCTGCGGCAGCGGCCATTTCCTGTTGGCGGCAGCCCGGCGCCTGGCGCTGGAGCTGGCCAGAATCCGAGCCGGCGACGAAGAGCCCAGCGAGGAGGTGCGGCAGGAATGCCTGCGCGAGGTTGTGGCCCACTGCATCTACGGGGTCGACAAGAACCCGACGGCGGTGGAGCTCTGCAAGGTGGCGCTCTGGATCGAAGCGGTCGATCCCGGCAAGCCGCTCAGCTTCCTCGATGCCCATATCCAGTGCGGCGACTCGCTGGTGGGGGTGTTCGATCCGAAGGTGCTGGAGCAGGGCATTCCTGATGAGGCTTACAAGGCACTCACCGGTGATGACAAGACGGTCTGCACCAGCCTAAAGAAAGAGAACGCCAGCTTCCGCAAAGCAGGCCAGAAGGGAACGCTGCAGGGCACGCTCAATCTGCAGGCCAGCCCGCCGATCAGCCGCAGCCAACAACGGCTCAAGGAGATCGAGGCGATGCCCGAAACCACCCTGGCGGAAGGCGCAGCCAAACAGGCGGCCTATGAATCCTGGGAGCAAGAGCGATCCAGCGATCCCCAGACTCTCGCGGCTGATCTCTACACCGCGGCCTTCTTCTTGCCCAAGCCCAAGGGTGGACGCGCACAGGTGCCCACCACCGAGCACCTGCTCCTGCTGCAGGGGGGACAGGAGATCCCAGGCGTTTTGGAGCTGGCGGTGGAACAGGCCTCCAGAGACTTCCGCTTCTTTCATTGGCACCTGCGCTTTGGCGAGGTGATGGAAAGGGGTGGCTTCGATTGCGTGCTTGGGAATCCGCCTTGGGAGAGACTAAAAGTCCCCGAAAAAGAGTTTTTCGCCGCAAGATCAGAAGCAATCTCAGAGGCACCCAACAAAGCCACCCGCGAACAGCTAATCCAAGCTCTCAGCTCACAAACAGCATCCCCAACAGACAAACTTCTTGTGCAAGAATTTGAAATTGCCAAGCGAGAGGCAGCTGGGAGCAGCGAGTTCGTCCGAAGCGGCGGGAGATTCCCCCTATCAGCAACAGGCGAGCTGAACACCTATGCCCTGTTTGCCGAGCACTTCCTCAATCTGATCGGCCCGCAAGGTCGCGCCGGGCTTATCGTCCCGACGGGGATTGCGACGGACAACAGCACCAAGGCATACTTTGACTACGTGGCGACTGGGAGCAGGCTGGTTTCTCTTATTAGCTTCTTCGAGATACGCAAGTGGTTTCCAGGAACGGATGATCGCAGCCCATTCTGCCTTCTCACCTTGGCACAGAACATCGATGCGTGCCAGCTTGCGTTCAGCGTGAAGGTATTAAATGAACTAGTGGACCATCGACGATCATTCACTCTAAGCTCAGACGAGTTCTCCCTGCTGAACCCGAACACCCGCACCTGCCCGGTATTCCGCAGCCAAATGGATGCCGAAATCACAAAATGCATCTTTGCAAGAGTACCTGTTCTGATTGAAGATTCAGCAGGAAAGGCCAGAAATCCATGGGGCGCACGCTTCATGCGTATGTTTGACATGGCCAAAGAAAGCAAGCTGTTCTCAGAAAGTCCATCGAATGAACACGTACCACTGTATGAAGCAAAGCTTATCCACCAGTTTGACCACAGGTGGGCAACATACCTCCCCGACAAGAGCAGCAGGGACGCCATGCCAAGCGAAAAGATGGACCCGGGCTTCACTGCAAGACCTCGTTATTGGGTCAAGCGCAGTGATGTGGAGGCGAAACTAGAATCGCAACGCTGGGAGCGCAAATGGCTCATAGGGTGGAGAGACGTATGCCGAAGCACGGACGAACGGACGATGATTGCAGGTCTCATACCTACTACAGGAGTCAATCACAAGT
>JBIIRU010000328.1:0-3177 GCA_044341355.1 Cyanobium sp.
AGAGCGCAGCACGGGATCGGCCACGGCGGCCTGCCAGAGGGCCTGACGGACCCCGGCCGCCAGGGCCGTATCCGCCCAGTCCTCCAAGAGCAACACCCGGGCCCGGGCCGCCCCATCGGTCGGCAACAGGGGCGGCAGGGGATGGCGCTGTTCAAGATAAAGGGCGATCTCGGTGGAATCGGCCACCACCTCATCGCCATCGACCAAAACCGGCACCTGACGCTGGCCCGACAGGCGGAACAGGGCGACCTGGCCCAGGCCCGGCACCACCTCGATCAAATCGGCGTGCAGGCCCTTGACCGCCAGGATCAGGCGCACCTTTTCGCAGAAGGCGGAGTGGCGGAACTGGTGGAGTTGCATGGGGAAGGAGGGCCGTTGAAGGGGAAAATCCCGACCGGGGCCTTCTAGCGGCAGAGTAGTCCTGCGATTCTGCGGCCAGCCCTCACCGATGAAGGACTTCCTGTTGAATGTGACGCGCTACCCGCGTTATCTGGTCGCCTTCGGTCTGGGCCTGCTCAATTCGGTCTTCGAACCGCTCGCCGCCCGTAGCCGCAATCCCGTCACCGCCGTCGCCCTGATCGGCGCCCTGGTGAGTGGGCTACTCAGCATCAGTCTGGTGCTGCGTGCCATGGTGACGGCAGCGCCGCAGACCTGAGGATGGCCGACAGTCGAAGGGTGGAGCGCGTGGCGGCCCTGATCCGCCGGGAGATGAGCGAATTGCTGATCAATGGCATTCGCGACGAACGGGTGCAACTGGGGATGATCAGCATCACCGCCGTCCATGTGGCGGGCGACCTGCAGCACTGCCGCATTTACGTGAGTGTGCTGGGCAGCGACGCAGAACGGGATCAGGCCTTGGAAGGGCTGCGCTCCGCCAGCTCCTACGTCAAAGGTGAACTGAGCCGGCGGATGAAGCTGCGACGCACACCCGAGGTGGTCTTTCACCTCGACAAGGGACTTGAAAAAGGCACGGCCGTTCTGGGCGTGCTGCACCGCTTGGAAGGCGAACGCCAGAGCCGGCTCCAGGCCGAGGCCGACGCGGCAGGGACGAAGCTGGAGCTGGAAAGCCATCTCCTGGACCCCCCCCAGAACCCGAACGGGGAGTCCCAAGCCCCTGAGGCCAATGGCCCCTGAGGCCGCACCCCTGCCGCCGGTCCAGGAGCTGCGGCGGAACGTGGCCAGCCTGGTGGTGGTGCGTGCCAGCGGCCACCTGACGGACCCCCAGCGGCGGTATCCCCGCTGGGAGCTGCCCAACTTCACCCTGCGGCGCCTACTGGCCCAAGGGGTCGGCGGGGTGATCCTGCTGGGCGGCAGCACCGCCGAGGTCCGGCTCCGCACCCAGCAGCTGGCCAGTTGGAGTTCCCAACCCCTGCTGTTCTGCGCCGATGTGGAAGAGGGAGTGGGCCAGCGCTTCGAGGGAGCCAGCTGGCTGCCGCCCCCGATGAGCGTGGGCCAGATCCACGCCCGTGACCCTGAGGCCGCCCTGGCTCTAGCGGCCGCCTATGGCCGCTGCACCGCCCGCGAAGCCCGCCAGATCGGACTGAACTGGATCCTGGCTCCCGTTTGCGACGTCAACAACAATCCAGCCAATCCGGTCATCAACGTGCGCGCCTGGGGTGAGGACCCCGGCACCGTCAGCGCCCTCACTGCTGCCTTCATCGAGTCCGCCCAGGCCGAAGGCGTGCTCTGCTGCGCCAAGCACTTCCCCGGCCATGGCGACACCGCAGGCGATTCGCACCTCGAACTGCCCGTGCTGGCCCACAGCCGTGAACGGCTGGAAGCCATCGAGCTTCCCCCCTTCCAGAGGGCCATCGCTGCGGATGTGGCTTCGGTGATGACGGGGCACCTGCTGCTAAGCGCCCTGGATCACCAACGCCCAGCCACCCTCTCAGCCGCCGTGCTCAGCCAGCTTTTGCGGCAGGACATGGGCTTTGGGGGGTTGGTGGTCACCGATGCCCTGGTGATGGAAGCGATCACCGCCCACCATGGCCCTGGCGAGGCGGCTGTGCTGGCCATGGAGGCCGGCGCCGATCTGGTGTTGATGCCCGCTGACGCCGATGCCGCCATCGACGCCATCGTCGGGGCCATCAACGGGGGCCGCCTCAGCCCGACGCGATTGCAGCAGAGCCTGTGGCGGCGTCAGCTAGCCCTGGAACGCCTGCTGCCGGAGCCCGTCCAACCGCCTTGCGAGCCCCTCGGCCCCCTCAGCAATGGTCCCGCAGCGGCGGACCAACAGCTAGCCCTGACCCTGTTGCAGCGCAGCCTGGTGCGCCAGGGGGGCGTGCTAGATCCCGTCGTGCGCGGCGCTGACGGCCAGGGCCTGGGGATCTCTCTGATTCGGGTGGATGGCCTGCTCAGCTGTCCCTTCCTGAGCCCCACCGCCCCAGCCCTTACCCTGCCCGAAGCGGCCGGTTTTCGCTGCCAGCTGGTCGACGGGCTGCGACCTGCCGACGCCGATCTGGTGCCCCCCGGTGACACTCCGGTACTGCTTCAACTTTTTATCCGCGGCAACCCCTTTCGCGGCAGCGCCGGCAACGCCGAACCCTGGGTCGCCTTACTTGAGCTGTTGGGGCAGCAGGGCCGACTGGCGGGACTGGCGGTCTATGGCAGTCCCTATCTCTGGCAAAGCCTGCGGGGTCGAATCCCCGCCGACCTGCCGGCGGCCTGGAGCCCGGGCCAGATGCCAGGGGCCCAAACCCTATTGCTGACTAGCCTGGGCCTCGGCGACAGCGTTGACCAATCTGGGTTCACCGACTGATGCTCAGTCTCTCAATGATCGTGCGGGACGAGGCCGAGCGACTGGAACGCTGCCTGGCCTCTGTCGTCGGCTTCGTTGACGAGATCATCGTGGTGGATACCGGATCGCAGGACGACACCATCGCCATCGCCCGGGCCCAGGGGGCGACGGTGCACCAGCGTCCCTGGCCCGGCGACTTTGCCGCCGCCCGCAACCAGGCCCTGGAGCTTGTACAGGGCGACTGGGTGCTGGTGCTGGATGGGGATGAATGGCTGCGCCCGGAGGCCCGGGCACCCCTCCAGGCCCTGATGGTCCAGCCCGAGCTGTTGTTGATCACCTTGCTGCGCCGAGAACTGGGCGCTGCCCTGGCCCCCTATTCCTGCGTCAGCCGCCTGTTCCGCCGCCATCCGGGCATCCGCTGGGAACGGGCCTACCACTCC
>JBIIRU010000329.1:0-3169 GCA_044341355.1 Cyanobium sp.
TGTGTTCGGTTTGTTGGTAGTGCTCCAAACAGGGTCACAGACCGGCCCACCCATTGCAACAGCAGAGAGCTGATGGAGGCGAACCGTCAGCCCCGGCTACGCCGGGGCTGCTCCTCCTGAGTTACACCACTCCACGGGACGCTGCTTTCCTATGGCAAATCCCGCGAATGGATTGGAAGCCATTTGCGGATCATTTTGGAAATTTTTAATCGCGGCTGCACCTAGCTGTGCTTTGAGATCTTCTCGTAGCGTAGGATAGTCAATATACTTGCTAACCTGGTCCGCATTTTTTGATAGAAAACCATCCCTAAGTCTATTGATCGCAAGATAAGGGCTTGCGATGTAATACACACCGGCAACGAGAGCCGTAACAGCAGCAGTGATTTTTACTGGATTTAGAATTATTTTGCCTACCGTTCCTCCAGCCGCGCTGTCTTCTTTGCTTTCCATATTCTCATTATTATTGAGACGAGCTTTTCTTTGCTCTCTTACCTGTTTTAAGCGAAGCCATTCTTCGGAAGGTTCATGTTTTGGTTTATCCATAAGACAGAGTAATTACTGAAGAGCAGTTGAGTCTAACTGGTGAATCTCCGTCCATGCGCGCCCTACCTGGGCATCGGCCTCCAGGGGCAGGGTTTTTGAGTTAGCTGGCCTGGTGGGGCGGGCCTTGCATGACCACCAGCAGCAAGGCAATAAGAAGTTTCCCCCACACGTAAAGGAAGGCGGGGTTCCTTGGGCTTTCATCCCCTAGCAGTGGCGGGGTACTGGGTCGGGCCATCGCCAAGTCCCCGCCCGACCATCACGGCATCGAACACAGCGCATGCTCCGCTCAAGGCCGCCGTTGCCGTTGCCGTTGCCGGGCAGGGCAGGGCAGGGCAGGGCCCTCAGGGTGAAAGCCCACCGCTGTCAGCCATTCTCGGCTGCCCCCCCCAGGCACAGCGGCAGCTCAGCAGAAACCAAGCGCAGTCGCTCTAGGTTGATCTCCAAGTTCCAGCCGACACGACCGAGCCGGAAGGTCTTGAACGCTGTGGCCGGGTTCCGCAGTCAGGGGAAGGTCCACACTTGACAAAGCTTATTACAACTCAGCTTTTCCCTGTCCGGAACAGGCCCCCCTCAACCAATGCGCGATGCTGGTTTCGAACCAGCGACATCCTGCTTGTAAGGCAGGCGCTCTACCGCTGAGCTAATCGCGCGTGTAACCATTCTGCCTTCCAGGGGGGCGCCATGGCCAGCGGCCGCAGCCATGACCAAGCCACCCGGCGCCTGGCCTTGCCATTTGGGCTGCTGTGGGCGCCCTGGCTGGGGCTGGTGGGGGTGGCGGTGGCAGCGGGGGCCTTTCTGATCGGGGGCCTGTGGCTTTCCCCCGACCTGGACACCCGCTCCCGTGCCACCAATCGCTGGGGGCCCCTGGGCTGGCTGTGGTGGCCCTATCGCCGCGGCCTCAGCCACCGCTCCCTGTTGTCCCATAGCCCGGTGATCGGTACGGCGGGCCGGCTGACCTACCTGGCCCTGGCCCTGCTGCTGGTCGCTCTGATGGCCCAGGGCGTCATGGCCCTGGCATCCGGCTCAGCGCCCCTGCGCCGCGACGATCTAGCGGCAGCGGCCCAAACCGCAGCACCCTGGCTGGCCGGCCTGTGGCAACAGCAGCGGCCCCTGATCCTGGCGGCCCTGCTGGGGCTGGAGGCCAGCAGTTGGCTGCATTTGCTCCAGGACGGCGACCCGATGCCCCGCTGGCCCCGTCCCCTGCGGGCCCTGGCCCGGTCCCTGCGGCCCGGGCCAGGGCGCCGGCTGCCCCAGGCTGGGCGGCAGCGCTCCCAGGCTGGGGGCCAGGGAGGTCGCTCCGGCCGCCAAAACTAGGCTGATGCCGCTCCACTCCCCCCCTGCCACTGGCTGCAACCAATGGGTGATAACGACACCACGGCTGGGACTGGGGCTGATGTTGGGGACCCTTCCCCCCTCGACGCCCTAGCCGAGCTGATCGCCATCGTCGAGCGTCTGCGCGATCCCGTCAGCGGCTGCCCCTGGGACCTGGAGCAAACCCACGAATCCCTGATTCCTTACGTGCTAGAGGAGGCCCACGAGGTGGCCGATGCCATTCGCCAAGGCGTTGCCGTCCACCAGGGCGAATCCGACCCTTTGTGCGAAGAACTGGGAGACCTGCTGCTGCAGGTGGTGTTGCACGCCCGCATCGCCCAGGAGGCCGGCCGCTTCGACCTGGCCGCCATCGCCCGTGCCATCAACGCCAAAATGGTGCGGCGCCACCCCCATGTGTTTGGGCCCGATCGGCTCGCTGACGCCGCCGCCGTTCGGGTGAGCTGGGAAGCCATCAAATTGGCCGAAAAGCAGGCGGCGGCCGCCGCAAACCCCGCCGCCAGCCCCGCCGCCGCAGGCGGACCAGGGACTCCCACCTCCACCAGTCCCCTCAGCGACCGGCTCGCCAACAAGTTGCGGGGCCAAAGCGCCCTCACCGGCGCCATGACCATCTCGCGCCGGGCCGCCGCCGCCGGCTTCGAATGGGACGACCTGGCTGGCGTCTGGGCCAAGGTGGATGAGGAGCTGGACGAATTGCGGCAGGCCCTGGCCCAGGGCGACCCCGCCCACGCCGAGACCGAACTGGGCGATGTGCTGTTCACCCTGGTCAACCTGGCCCGCTGGAGCAACCTCGACCCCGAAGCGGGCCTGGCCGGCACCAACCGCCGTTTCCTCGATCGCTTCTCCCGGGTGGAGGCCGCCTTGGGGGGCGAGCTGGGGGGCCGCCCCCTGGCCGAGCTGGAGGCCCATTGGCGCCAGGCCAAGGCCCAGATCCGGGCCGAACAGGCGCAAGCCGCCGCCCGCAAATCCTAGGGCCCACCCCCTTCAATCCTCCGGCGCCTGGGGCCGCCCGCGCCGTGCGCTTTTGATCGCCCCCCGCAATCGCTTGGCCGCCAGGCGCCGCTGCACCGAACCCCGGCTCGGCCGAGTGGGCCGCCTGGGCGGCGGCGGTGGGGCCATGGCCTGGCGCAGCAGGGCCGCCAGCCGCAGCCGCGCCGCCTGGCGATTGCGCCACTGGGAGCGGTGCTCCAGCGCCACCACCACCAGCACGCCGGCCACCAATTGGGGGGCCAGGCGTTCCATTGCCCGGCGCCGCAGACCCTCCGGCAGCGATCGGGAGCGGGCCAGATCAAACCGC
>JBIIRU010000330.1:0-3165 GCA_044341355.1 Cyanobium sp.
CAACAGATCCTTGAGAATTCAGCTAGGGAGAGCTTGTCTACTGAGATCCCGTCCATTGCATCACGAGCAACGAATCAATCGTCGTAGACGCGACATTCGGGTGCTTCGGGGTTGAGATCGCAGTAGACCTCAAGGGGGCTGGGGTCGTGGCTGTCTTCGGGATGGTGCTCCTTGTACTCCTTCAGCCCCTTTAGTTCCTCTTCCAGATGGCGGACCTTGCCCAAGTTGCCTTCGGCCTTGGCGGCCTCGATCTCCACCTGATCCTTCTGGATGTGGTCGTCGATGCTTTTCATGACGTCGCCGGCCCGGAGGGGCCGGAATTCGGCTCGCCCACCATACGGGGGGGGGGCCGCGGCGGCGGACATCTATCGGGTCTTGTGCGTTGGCGCTGATGAAAAGCTGAACCAGGGGACCCTGGAACTCCTGCTCAACCGGCCTGCTCACCCGGCCAGATCACTCAGCTCCAGCCAGCGTTCTTCAGCGCTGGCAATGCGTTCCAGCAAATTGGCCAATTCATGGCTGAGGGCCTCTAGTTCGCCGTAATCGCCACCGGCGGGAAGGGCCATCTGGTGCTCCAGCAACTGACGCCGCTCTTCCCAGGCCGGCAGATCCCGCTCGATGGCCTCTAGTTCACGCGTTTCGCGAAAGCTGCGGCGGCGGGGCATCGCTGGGGCGTATCGACCCTCGGCCGCTGCAGGCAACGGATCGGTTCCGGCCCCTGCAAGGGTCAGGGGGGGCGAGGGAGTCAGGGCCTGGGATGCTGCCCCATTGGCTAGCTGGTGCTCCAGGTAGCCGCTGTAGTTGCCCTCAAAACGCCGCAGCCGACCCGCATCAAAACTGAACAGCCGATCCACGGTGCGATCCAAAAACCAGCGGTCGTGGGAGACGACCACCACACAACCTTGAAAATCCTCAAGAAAGTCCTCCAGCACCGTCAAGGTGGCCACATCCAGATCGTTTGTCGGTTCATCCAGCAACAACACATTGGGGGCGCTGATCAGCAGCCGACACAGATGCAGCCGGCGCCGCTCCCCGCCGGAGAGCCGGGCCACAGGCTGGTGCTGCTGGGCCGGAGGGAACAAAAAGCGTTCCAGCAACTGGGAAGCACTGAGCTCCACCCCATCCACCTCGACCCGGCTTGCCTCTTCTTGAACCACATCGATCACCTTGCGCTCACCCCCCCGCCCAGCATCGACGGGCTGCAGGGCGGCACTGTGTTGATCGAAATAGGCCAACCGCACTGTGGAACCGAGTTCCAACCGTCCAGAAGTGGGGGCCAGGCGGCCGGCGATGGCATCCAACAAACTCGATTTGCCGACCCCATTGGGTCCGATGATGCCGATCCGGTCCTCGGGTCCGAAGTCATGGCTGAATTCCTCCAGCAAAAGGCGATCACCAACCTGGATTGCGAGGTTTTCCGCTTCGATGGCGCGTTTGCCCAGCCGCCGGGCCGTGGAACCCATCTGTAGAACTCCCTTGGCCTGACGCACCGGCTGCTCCCGCATCGCTTCAATACGCTGCAGACGGGCTTTCTGCTTGGTGCTGCGCGCCTTGGGGCCCTGGCGCAGCCAGGCCAGTTCGCGGCGGAGGCTGCCCCGGAAACGAGCTGCCCCGGCGATCTGGGCCTCCTCCTCTTCGGCGCGGCGGGCCAGATAGGTGGCGTAGTTACCCTCATAGCCGCGGGCCTCGCCCGCCTCCACCGCCACAATCCGACGGGTGACCCGATCCAGCAGATAGCGATCGTGGGTGACGAGCACCAAGGCGCCGCGAAAACGATCCAACCAGCCCTGCAACCACTCGACCCCATCGGCATCGAGATGGTTGGTGGGCTCATCCAGCAGCAACACATCGGGCTCGGCCACCAGGGCAGCGGCCAGGGCGACACGGCGGCGATTGCCACCGGAGAGATCCCCCACCCGTTGGTGGGGATCCCGCAGCCCGACCCGGGCCAGAACCTCCTGGCAACGCCGCTCCAGGGTCCAGCCTTGGCCGGCCTCAAGACCTTCATGCAGCTGACTGAGGCGGGATTGCAGGACCCCATTGGCCGGGTCGTCCGCCAGGGCCTGGCTGAGTTGCTGGTGTTGCTCCAGCAGAGCCAGAGTCTCGGCGCAGCCGGAGCGCACTTGCTCGATCACCGTCAGATCGGCTTCAAGGACAGGGTCCTGATTCAGTAGCACCACTTTGAGCCGGGGTGAGCAGCGACGCTGGCCCCGGTCCAGGGGTTCGACCCCGGCCAGGACCCGCAGCAGGGTGCTTTTTCCAGCGCCATTGGGTCCAATCAGCCCCAGGCGCTCACGCTCACCGACATGCAGATTGAGGTCGGCGAAGAGGACGCGCAGGCCAAAATCCTTGCCTGCCCCCTCCAGAGAGATCAGGCTCACGAAACGGGCACGACAGGTTGGGATTCACCGCGACGTTGGCGCTCAAGGTGGGCGAAGACGCTCTTGTCACCGACGTCGGCGGCGGTTGGCATCGGGAATTTGCGCAGGCAAAGCAGCAGCAGCAGTCCGGCCTGCAGGGCCAAAAGAGCCATGGTCAGCTCGGGACCCAGGACGCCGGCCAGGCGGCCCAGCAGGGCCAGGGGCAACAGCAGGGTCACACCGATGGCCTCCGGCCGCTGAAAACAGAAGAACTCCTTGAAGCCCACTCCGGCCAGGGCGGCAAAGAAGGGACCCACTGCCAGGATCCAGAGGGGCTGGCGGGCCAGCACCGGCAGCATCTGATTTGGTCCGACCCTGACAGCCAGCAACAGGCCGCCAAGACAGCCCACCAACCAGAAGGCCTTCAGGGCCAGATGCAGGGGACGCAGATAGATGTGAATCCGCAACAGGGCCAGGCCCAGGCCCGCCGCCATCAGCAGCAGCCAGGGCCAGGCCAGGGCCGGACCCCAGCGATACCACTGCACCAACAGAGCGAGCTCACCCAGGGCAACGGCGCTGAGGGCGAGGCGATAGGTGAGAACCTCCCGCTGATCCTGCTGGGTGATCGTGAACTCACCAAACATCCCTTGGTGAACCGCTGGCGACGCGGCGGTGGGGGTGCTGCTGGTCATGGAAGGGCCGGCGGTTGGGCTTGCACCAGTGTGCTCAGGTCAGGGCCCGCCGGAACGATTCCGGAGGGGTGCAGGGGAAACAGGGCTCCGAAATAGTCGCGGCGCCAATGTTC
>JBIIRU010000331.1:0-3155 GCA_044341355.1 Cyanobium sp.
AGGTGGGCCGGGTTGGATTTGAACCAACGTAGGCAGAGCCAGCGGATTTACAGTCCGCCCCCATTAACCACTCGGGCACCGACCCGAACCACACCCCCAAAACTTACCAGCCCGCCTGTCCCCTGCCCCCATGCGCCTGCTCGTGCTTCACGGTCCCAACCTCAACCTGCTGGGCCAGCGGGAGCCCGGCCTCTACGGCAGCCGCAGCCTCGACCAGATCAATACCGACCTGACGGCCCGGGCCCGGGCCCTGGGGGCTGAACTGGAGTGCTTCCAGAGCAACCACGAGGGGGCGCTGGTCGATCGCATCCAGGCGGCCCGGGGCCAATGCGGGGGCCTGCTGATCAATGCCGGCGCCTACACCCACACCTCCATCGCCCTGCGGGACGCCCTGGTGGCGGTGGATATCCCGTTTGTGGAGGTGCACCTCAGCAACGTCCATGCCCGCGAGCCCTTTCGCCACCACTCCTATCTGGCCGACAAGGCCCTGGGGGTGATCTGCGGCTTCGGGCCCGCCAGCTACAGCCTGGCCCTGGAGGGGCTGGTGGATCACCTGCGGGCCTCGTCATGAGTCGGAGCGGGACCGCGCCGGAACGGGTCAAGTGGTTGGCGGCCCCCTCGGGATCCGCCTGGCTGGAGCAGGCCCTGGCCCACCCGGACACCGTGCTGATCGACCACGCCCACTGCGAGCGCAAGGCGGCCGGTGCCGCTTTGCAGCTGATGTTTCGCTACCCCTCCGATGTCGAGCTGGCCGCCGTGCTCAGCCCCCTGGCCCGCGAAGAGCTGGAGCATTTCGAGTTGGTGCAGCGCCTGCTGATCCGCCGCCAGATTCCGCTGCGGCCCCTGGCCGCACCGCCCTACGGCGCCGGACTGGCCCGCTTGGTGCGGCGCCAAGAACCCCAGCGGCTGCTGGACAGCCTGCTAGTCGCCGGCCTGATCGAGGCCCGCAGCCACGAACGCATGGCCCTGCTGGCAGCCCACAGCCCCGACCCAGAATTAGCGGCCCTCTACGGCGACCTACTGGCCAGTGAGGCCCGCCATTTCGGGCTGTATTGGGTGCTGGCCGAGCGGCGCTTTCCCCGCCCCCAGCTCATTGGCCGGCTGGAGGAGCTGGCCCAGGACGAGGCCGCCCTGCTTTCAGCTGTGCACCCACATCCGCGCATGCACAGCTGAGATCAGGCGCTGATCAGCTGCTCGCCCAGCAGCTCGTCGAGCAGCGGGAAGTTCTGAGCGATGCCATCACCGGTGAAGTTCGCCACCCAGCCGTCTGGATTGGCGAAGAAGCGCAGGGCGCAGAACTGGGGCTCGGGTCCCATGTCAAACCAATGGCGGGTGCCGGCCGGCACCGCAATCCAGTCGTTGCGCTCGCACAACACCTGGAGCACCTCCTCGCCGACATGCAGGCAGAACAGCCCCCGGCCCTCCACAAAAAAGCGCACCTCGTCCTCGCTGTGGGTGTGCTCGGCCAGAAACTTCTGCCGCAGGCTGGCCCGATCGGGGTGATCCGGCGCCAACCGGATCGCATCCACCGTGGGGTAGTTGCCGCTTGCCTGCACCCGGGCAACCTCGGGCCCGTAGGCCGCCAAAATCGCCTCCTTGTCGGCATCGGCCGGCAGATCCAGCGCCGCCGACCAGCGCTCGAAGCGGATGCCGCGGCCGTCCAGTTCTGTCTGGATCCGGTCGGCATCCGCCGTGCGCATGGCGGGGCCTGGCGGTTGACCCGCCGCAGAATGGATCACAAGCAGGCTCATGGCAGCAGGGGCGAGTGGAGCGGGGAGCGGGATGGGAGTACCGCTTGGCCCGGGGAAAAGCGCAGCGGCAGGGGAGTCCCCTGGGCCCTGGCAGAAGCCCAGCCTAGAAAGGGTGGCAGCAACTGGCCTCCGCCATCAACCGCTTGCCTGTGCCAGCTGAAGCGACCAGCCCGGGCCTCACCCTGGTGGGGGTGGGTCCGGGCGATCCCGACCTGCTCACCGTAGCTGCGGTGCGGGCCATCGCCGCCGCCGACACCGTCGCCTACCCGGTGGCCCATCAGGGCGCCGAGGGCATGGCCGCCACGATTGCCAAGCCCTGGTTGCACGACCGCCAGCGGCACCTGCCCCTGCTGTTGCCGATGGTGGCAGAGGCCGCCAGCCTGCAAGCGGCCTGGGCACTAGCCGCCGATCGCATCGCCGCCGAGCGGGCCGCAGGGCGGCGGGTGGTGCTGCTCTGCGAAGGCGATGTGTCCCTGTTTGCCAGTGCCAGCTATGTGCTGCTCGCCCTGCAGCAACGCCATCCAGCCCTGGAGGTGCGCCTGATCCCCGGAATCACCTCCGTGGCGGCTGCAGCTGCCGCCGCCGCCTGGCCCCTGGCCCTGCAACGCCAGGGCCTGCTGCTGCTGCCAACCCCAGACACCGCCGCCGAACTGGACCAACTGCTGGCCCAAGCAGCCAGCGGCGGCTGGGTGCTGGCCCTGCTCAAGCTGGGCCGTCGCTGGCCCTGGGTGCGGTCCTTGTTGGAGCAGCGGGGCCTGCTGGAACAGGCCCTGTTCGCCATGAGAGTCGGTTGGCCCGACCAACAGCTCCAGCCGGCAGCAGAGGTGGCGGCCCTTGAGGCCTCCTACTTCTCCCTGTTGCTCATCCGCCAGGGCTGGCCCGAGGTGCTTCCATGACCCCGCTTCTGCCACCGCCCTTGGCACCCCAACCACTTTCGGCCCTGCAGTGGCTCTCGCTGCTCCACCCACTGCTGATGGTGCTGTTCGTCTATCCCGTCATCGGCGCCACGATCCGCATCGGCATCCACGTGCGGGAGCGGCGCTTGGGTCAATACCCCCTGCCGGCCTCGGTGGGCCCCGAACACCTCGACCACGGCCGCTGGCTGACCACCGCCATGGTGCTGGCGGTGCTGCTGGCCCTGGGCTGGTCCTTCCTCCACGCCGGTGCCATAGGCACAGGTGCCATAGGCACGGTCCCAGGTGCGAACTGGCCCCAACGGCCCCTGGCCCTAGCCCTGGGGGCCGCCGCGGCCCTGGCCTCCTGCCTGGCCCTCTGGCGGGTCAAACGGCCCTGGTTGCGCGCCTGCTTCGCCCTTTCCTGCTGGCTGGCCCTGCTGGGGCTCGGACTCCAGCCGGAGGTGCCCCGCTGGAGTGACAACCCCCTGGATTGGACCTTCTGGCGCTC
>JBIIRU010000332.1:0-3126 GCA_044341355.1 Cyanobium sp.
CTACGACGATCCCCCCAATCGGGTGCGCCAGCTGCTGATTGGCGCCGTGCTGGAAATTCCCGGTGCTCTCAGCACGCCGCCGCCGAATGTGGTGGTGGTGAGTTACGGCGATTTTGCAATCAACTACAAGGTGCAGGTCTTTGCGCCCGATTTCTTAACCGGTGACGGCATCCAGGATGAGATCAACCGGCGCATCTGGTATCTGGCCAAGCGCCATGGCCTGACGATGCCCTACCCGATGCAGCAGGAGGTTCCCTACGAGTCCACCGCCCCCACGCCCGTTGAGCAGGGTGTGGCCTCGCTGCAGTTCTTAAAGAGCACACCCGGCTTCGCCTCCCTCTCCAGCGAACGGCTGGAGCAGCTGCTAGCTGAGTGCGAGGTCCGCTCCTACGCCACCCATGAGGTGGTGCTGCACCGCCTGATGCCCCTCGATGGCCTCTATTTGATTTTGAGCGGCGAGGCCGAGCTGGTGCTGCCCGATGCCACGGGTCGGCCCTGCAGCTTGGGGGTGCTGCTGCGGGGGGAATGCTTCGGCGAGAAGAGTTCGCTGTTGCATGGCCGCATCGCCGAAACCACCGTGCTCGCCTGCGATGACCTCGAGGTGCTGGTGATCCCCTGCGAGCGTCTGCAGGAGGTGATGGTGGAATCGCCGCGCCTGGCCGTCGATCTGAACGAGGTGATACAGATCCGCCAGAGGGCCGTGGCCAAGGTGCTGGAGGGGGGGCTGCAAGGTCCGGAACCTGCGGGAACTCCTTTGCTAGAAACTCTTGAAGGTCCGGTGGTCGGTGGGAGAGCCTCTGGGGGCGTGTAGGAGTTTTGTAACTACTGAGGCAAGCAAGTGACTCACCAAGGTCGACTTACCGAGTGGAACGATGAACGGGGATTCGGTTTCGTTACTCCATTAGAAGGCGGACCTGCTGCATTCGTTCATATCAGCGGCTTCCCGCGGGGGTTGCGTCGGCCGAAGTTAAACGACCTTCTCGTCTACTCGATCGAGCACGACCAGCGCGGGCGACCTCGGGCTAGTGACATCTCATTCCTGAGACATGCGCAAAGCAAACGCGAGACTTCTGGTGGCTGGCAGCTGGTCCCTGTGATCATCGTCAGCGTTTTTTCAGTCGTGCTTAGCGCAGCAGTCTTGCTTGGCAGCATCCCGCTGCCTGTGCTCGGGCTGTACACTTTTATGAGTGTTCTGCTCTATTTCATGTATGCGGCAGATAAGTCAGCTGCCATATCTGGGAAATGGCGTATTTCGGAGGCAACCCTGCATCTAGTCGCGCTTTTGGGAGGTTGGCCAGGCGGACTGATCGCGCGGCATAGGCTAAGACACAAGACAATCAAGCAACCCTTCCGCTTCGTCTTCTGGTGCACAGTTTTGCTGAACTGCATCGGCCTTTGGGTTGGTTTTATTATATATCTCTTTAGGGCTTAGCCGCTCAGATCGGCGCGCCTATGGCATCGACTTGGCGCTGTTCAGCGTCGATCGGTCCTTGCCCAGCACCTAGGCCAGCGATCAGCCGGCCTGCCGCAGCACAGCGGCCAGCTCCGCCAGCCCCATCACCTCCACGCCAGCGGCCAGGGGATACCCCGTGGCTGATGGCGTGACCACGAACGTGCGCTCGGGTTGGAGGTCGGCGCGGGCTTGGTGGAAGCCCTTGCCGAGGCGGGGGCTGAGGCTGCGCTTCACCTCGATCGCCCAGCGCCGCTGCGGCGACCACTCGAGCACCAGGTCGATCTCCGCCCCGGCGGCGGTGCGATAGAACCAGCCCTGGCAGCCTTGGGGCGCCACTGCCAGCAGGGTTTCGATCACGAAGCCCTCCCAGCTGGCCCCGGCCACCGGATGGCCCAGCACCGCATCGGCATCGCCCAGGCCAAGCAAAGTGTGCACAAGACCGCTGTCGCGCACCAGCACCTTCGGGGAGCGCACTAGCCGCTTGCCCGCATTGGCCAGCAGAGGAGGGAGCCGACGCACCAGCAGCAGGTCCACCAGCAGATCCAGGTAGCGGCCCACGGTTTTACCGTCCACGCCCAGCGACCTGCCCAGTTCGGCGGCATTGAGCAGCGAACCCTGGCCATGGGCAAGCATGGTCCAGAAGCGGCAGCCGCTGCACCTCATCAAGGATCACCAGCTTGTCGGCGCTGGCTTCCAGATCGAGATAGAGGCTGGGGGTGGTGGCGGCCAGCTGCAGGGCCAGCGTGGTTTTGCCCACCTGACGGGGACCGAGCAAAGCCACGGCCGGAAACTGCTCCAACCGGCGGCGCAGCAAAGGGTCCTGCAGGCGGGGAATCCAGCCCGAATCCCCGGACCAGGACAACTTTCCTTGCAAATCAGCCATAACGTGACGGATTTGCAAGGAAGTCTAGGGTCAGTTGTTGCATCACCCCAGGCTGTTCAATCGGCCGCCCCTGGGAAAGCCCCGTCGATTAGAAACAGCTCGCGCCCAAAACGATGCAGCTTGCCGTCGTCTTGACAGAGGAAAGTCGTGTGATCTGCCGTGAGTTCGGTGCTGATCTCCACCTGATCGCAGGGAGTGGACTGAAACACCGCCGGGCTGAAGACACCCACTTGCACCAGCGCATCCCTGCAGCGGGCGCTGAGGTATTCAAAGGCCTCAATTCCTTGATCGCGCATCCAGGCACCGAGCTGTTGGGTGGGCCCGTAGGCGAGGGGAGCCATGGCGTAGGGGCGGATAGCGGAAGGGGGTTGTCAGTAGTGGATGGCTGGGGGTGTCGGGCCCGGCGGACGGCAGCGGCGGCTTGCTGGTTTCCACCATGGCTTCGAGGCGGGCCAGCTGCTCAAGGTTGTCCACCAGCGGCTCCAGGCTGTTGATGCCCTGCTGCTGCACAAGGCGCAGCACGGTGCCCCGCAGGGCCACTTCGGGGGCAGCCGCAACGATGGATCGCAGGTCCATCGCTCAGATCGGCGCGCGCATGGCGTCGAGGTACTGCAAGATTTCAACCAGCCCCTCGGTGCGCTGTATCTGCTCGGCCGGCACGCCACCGGTATGGCGGTTGGCGGTGTGAAACCAGTGGCGCAGCTGGCGGCGATCGTTGCCGACGAGAACCGAGAGGCTGCGGTAGAGGCGGATGAGCAGCAGCGCCAGCTCGCCGGTTTTGGATGCTGGC
>JBIIRU010000058.1:0-10783 GCA_044341355.1 Cyanobium sp.
TGCGCTGATCCAAGTGCCGAGACCCTCGGCAAGAAACAGGAGTCAAGTGAGATGCTCAAAATCAGGTGTTGATCTGGTCCCGTTGGCGCGCTAGCGCTTGGAAGGCGGCATTGCCCGCCTCTAGCTCCTGGTAGGTGCCCAAGCCTGTGATCTGGCCCTGCTCCAGCACGACGATGCGATCGCAATTCTGCACTGTGCTGAGCCGGTGGGCGATCAGGACCACGGTGATGGTGCGATCCAGGCTATCGATCGCCCCCATCACCTCGGCTTCAGTGCGGTTGTCAAGCGCACTGGTGGCCTCATCAAGAACCAGCAGCTCGGCTTGACGATAGAGCGCGCGGGCAATGCCGATCCGCTGCCGCTGACCGCCGCTGAGTCGGACCCCCCGCTCCCCTACCACCGTGGCGTAACCGTTGGGGCTGTCCATGATCAAGGCAGCGATGCAGGCCTTCTCTGCCGCCTGCCGCACCCGCCCAAAATCGATCTGGGCTTCTGGCACACCAAAGGCAATGTTGGCAGCAAAGCTGGCATCGCTGAGATAGATCTGCTGGGGCACATGGGCTACTTGCCCCTGCCAGGCCTCCACGAGCCCCGGCGTGCCATGGAGATCTACCCCATGCGCGAAGACCTTTCCTTGGCTGGGGGCCAGCAGGCCCAGGATCAGATCACTTGTGGTGCTCTTGCCGCTGCCCGTGGTACCCACAAAGGCCAACCGCTCTCCAGGCCAGATCGATAGCTCCAGATTGCGCAGCACCAAAGCCTTGGTGCTGCCGTAGTGAAAGCAGACTCGATCCAGCTCCAGCAACGGCACTCCAGCCTGGAGGGGAGGAAGCAGGCCTGGGGCAAGCAAACCGATCTCTGAGGAGGGGGCGAGCTGCAGCAAGGGCTGGAGCCGCTGGAGAGAAGCCCCATTAGCCTGAACATTTGTTAATGCACTAAAACATTGCTGCAAAGGCTGGAGAAGCCGGTAGGCACCTAGGGACAAGGTCCCAAGCAACGGTAGTTGTTGCTCAATGCCCTGGCCGGAAGCCGCAAGTAGGAGGGAGAGCCCCACAATGAGCAGGACGGCGAAGCCCTCGATCAGAAAGCGGGGCAACTGGCCCTTTGTGTTGATCGACGCACCGGCCAATCGAGAGGCACGGTTGCGGCTGCTATAGGCCTCCAGGAAGAAGGGCTGGCTGCGATCAAGCAGCACATCTCGTATCCCACCCAGGCTCTCCTGGGCCACCTGCAGGCTGCTCTGGTAGTTGCTGGTGTGTCGCTCCCCATCGGCCCTTAGGGCACCACGAGTGAAGCGAAACACCAGCAGATAAAACCCCACCAGAAGCACGCTCACCACCAGCATCACCCCCGGGGCCAGGGCGATCAGAGAAGCACCAAGCAGCACCACAATCGCCAGGTTCACCACCACCTGCAGGACCGCCTGGATGGTCTCAAACGCCTTATCCACATCCTTGGTGAGAAAACCCAGCACGATGCTGCTGTTGTGCTGCAGATGCCAGGGGAAGGCCTCGTTCAACACTGACGCAAACACCCGATCTCCCAGATCGGCCCCCATCAGGGCCGCCAACCGCAGCTGCACCCGGATCGTGAGCACCCGTAGGGCAGTGCTCAATGCGACCACCGCCATGAACCCCAGGCCGAGCCCCAGCAGCAGCTGCTGCTGGGGCAGGCCCTGCAGGGGCACCGCTAAGGGCCCAAGGGCCTTCAGACCTTTGCTGGGGTTGCCCAGAAGATGCAGGAAGGGCAGCAGGGCCCCTAGGTTGGCAACCTCCCCAAGGGCAGAGGCCAGGCTCAACAACTGCAGCCAAAGCAATTGGCGGCGGCGGCGGGGGCTGAGGGCGCCCCATAGGAGGCGCAGGGATTGAAAACGTGGACGCTTCTTCAGCATGCCTACGGGGCTTTTAGAGAGGTGGGGTGCTTGGTAGTAAACACAGATGGTCTGGCAGAGGAATGATTTCCGGCTCGCTCACGAAAGCGGTGAGAGACCCAGAGGTTGATTAGTTTAGGTTTCTAGAAATTGAAGATGGGGGGATCATCAGACTCACACAGTAGTTGACGAGAATTACTGTAGGCGAGCCACGATCGCAACATGGCTCACCGAACTGAGCAAATCTGCTTCGCCGCTTCCCAGGGTATTCATTACTTGCACCTCAACGAACTTTTGACGCAGCAGCGGCAGAGTATCAAAGGCACAGAAGCTGTAATACAGCCCATCCCCCTCGCTCCACTTGCTCATCTTCCCATTGGTTTGCAGCCACACCAATACATTCCAGAAGCCCAATTTCTTGATCATCTTCTTCAGCTTTCTGCCTAGCTGGCTGCCTTGGCCAATATTATTTGTATCGGAAATCAGCACGCCATAACGAGCCACCCGCACCATCTCAGATACAGCTTCGGGCCAGTGGCGTATGTGATGCAGCACCCCGGTTTCCACCACCCAATCGAAGCTGTTGTCGGCAAAGGGGAGTTGCAGCGCACTGCCTTCTACGAGATCCACACCAGTGATGCCATTTAGGATCTTCGCTTGCTGGCGCAGTTCCGCAACCGGCTCGATGCCTTGAACACACGCACCAGGAAAGGCCGTAGCCAAGGCCTTCATGGCCCGACCCGTACCGGCCCCGACATCTAGAAATGAGCCAGTCATACCGTAGTGCCGCGCTAACATCACAAGGAGATCCAGAGCCAGGGCGTGTTCATCTGACTCGCCTACATGACGCTCGTGATAGCTAGCCGCTGTTGCCTGATAATAGGCACGCTGTCGGGATTCATCAGTGGAGGTCATTGATGGGATTCTGAAAGGAAATAGTGGTTGTGGAGACTCGGTTTAGCTGCGCATCGCACTTCGCGCGGATCTGATCGGCTGGGGGCGACGCCAATTGCAAGCTGTGGTTGCCGAGATCGTCATGGTCAAAGACGTTGCGATGTTGGGACATCTGCAGTGCCCACGAGATGGGCTTTCCTGACAGCCCCCTCTTGATCTCAACTGCGCACATCCAGCCAATGGGTCAGGGTTCGGGAAGCGGCTTTCAGGGAGAGGAGGCGCTTCTTCAGGCCATGGCCATTGGCCGACGCTTCTCGCTGCTCGACCGACTCGGCATAGACCCCATAGCCGCCTTTTTTGCCATATGGCTCGCTGCCGGAACCCCGGCGTTCGGGCTGGTTGGCGAGCACCCCCAGCACATCCACCCCCATATCCCGCAGCCGCTGCAGGGTTTGAGCCGGCAGATCCCGGTTGACCCGTGACAGACCCACCAGGAAGAGCAAGCCATCCAGATGCTCCGCCAACAACACAGGGTCGCTCAAGAACAAGGCCGGCGGGGTGTCGAAAATCACCAGGTCATAGCCCCGCAACTGGCGGATCATCTCCACCACCACGCCGCAGCGCTCCGAGCTCAGCAGCTGGGTGGGATCCGGCGGCATGAGTCCGGCGGTGAGCAGATCCAACCCCTCCTGAATGTTCTGCACCAGGTTTTCCAAGACCAACTGGGGATCGCTAAGCAGGCTGGAGAGTCCCTCAATGTTGTCGGCCCCCAGATAGAGGTGCAGCATCGGTCGGCGCATGTTCGCATCCACCAGCAACACCCGCTGGCCCATTTGGGCCATGGTTTGGGCAAAAAGAGCCGTAGCCATGCTGTTCCCCTCCCCCTGGGTGGACGAGGTAAGCGCCACAAGTCGCACGGGCTTATCGGCCCGCAACAGGCGGAAATTGACGAAAAGGTTGCGCAGCGATTCCACGATGGCAAACCGCTCCTCCCCATCTAGGACTGCCAGCGACTGGCTGTTGGTGCCCCCTTCCCGGCCGGGCAGGTGGGGCACAACCCCCAGCAGGGGCACCGTGAGGCCATCGGTTAACTCCTTGGGGCTGTGAAAAACGTGATCCATCCGATCCCGCACCAGGGCCAAACCAGCTCCTGCCAGGGCCCCGAATATTGCAGAGGTGAGCAGACCCCGAGGCACGTTCGGCGTTACGGGCTTTCGCCCGAATTTGGGCGGTACCATCAATTTCCAGGGCACCGTGCGCTGGGCCACCTGCAGCCGGAAGCTTTCCCGCGCCTTGATATATGAGGTGAGGTTGTCGCGGGCCACTCCCAGCTGCTGCTGCAAGGCTTCGTACTGCTTCATCTGGGCAGGATTCCCTTGAAAGCGCCGTGACAGCTGCTCCTGTTGTAACAGGATTTGCTCAAGCTGCGAGCGGTTTTCGCTCAGGCTGGATTCGATTGCATCCAGCTCGCGGCGCTGCAGGAGAGGGCGCAGCTGGTCGCGCTTGGCCCGCAGCTCCACCACTTGGGGCGCCTCTTCGGTGTAGATGGCCTGTGCTTCGGCCAACTGCTTCTCCACTTGGGTGAGATCCTGCAGCAGGGCTATGAATGCCCCCCCCGCCAGGCCAGTTGCCGCCGTCTGACCGCCAGAACCTCCACCTAGAGCAGCCGCATTGCCCCCCTGGAAGGGAGGGCTGCTCAGCTTGCCCCGCCGCACCGCCGCCGCCAGGCCATCCAATCGGGCCTGTTGCTGCTCCAACTCCTTGCGTTGGGTGCTCAGTTCCAACTGTTGCCCCTTGATCGTCGCCGCCTGCTCCATGGGCTCCACAAAGCCGGTGCGCTGGCGAAACTCGGCTAGCTGGTTTTGGAGGGACGCCACCCGGGACTGCAGCTCCGGCGCCTGCTGATCCAGGAAAGCCAGGCCTTGGGTGAGCTTTTCCTGCCGCTGCCGCAGGGAATAAGACAGGTATTCAGCACTGATTTTTTCAAGAATGACCTGACCCATAACCGGATTCCCCCACTGCAGCACCACCTCGAGCACTCCGGGGGGGCCCGAGCCCGTCGCCGCCTTGGGGGTGGTGACGACGGGGGCGACCACCCCCTCCGGCAGGCCCAAGCTCTGCTCGATCGGGGCCAACAGCATGGGGCTGGTGAGCACCTGGATCAAGGTGGCTGTGTTGTTGCTGTCACCACGCCCCTGCAAAGCCAGACTTTCCAAGCCATCGTCATGGCCCCCGGAACGCTCCGACGGATTGATCGGATCGGTAACCAGCAGCTTGAAGCTGCCCTGAAAAACCGGTTTCTTGATTCGCTGCCAGGCCGTGTTCAGCACACCGACCAGCAGGATGGCGGCAAATGCCGCTATTGCCAGACGCTTGCGACGCCATATGGCGTTAAGCAGCTTCCCGACTTGGATGTCCTCTTGATCAAAACTTGGAGAAGCTGATGTGGGGGTGACGGCGCGGTTGCTGATGCCGTTCAAGAAAAAACAATTGGTTTGAGACGTTCAGTCAACCGCAGATCCGAGGGACAGAAAAGGGTTTTAAATTTCAGAAAATTATTGTAGGCGAGGCTAAAACTAGGCTAAGTTAAGATTAGGTTAAATTTGTCATGACACCCTCGCACACTTCCAGAATGAAAGTTACGCAAGGGGCCTGAGCACTGCTCCAAGGCCTCCAAGCGCAGCACTGTAAATATACAATATTTTTGCTTTTCTGCCAACCACTCCGCTTACCAGAAAACCATTCCCCTTCAGCAAGCACCGCCGGCCGACCCCATCCCTCCATCCGGGGCCGGCCCCGATATCATCCGCGGTAGAAAGGCTCTTAACCCATCGAAGATGGATTTTTCTGGGCTGGGGCCTTGCCTGGCTCCCCTGCTCCTCCTCAGCCAACTCACCACTCCCCTGCAGGCGGCCCCATCCCTGCAGCCAAACGCGAATCAATCTGCCGGGGCGATCTCCGATTTCGACGCCTACATCCTCGGCGCTGGTGATCGGCTCGAACTCTCCTTTCTCTCCCCCTCTTACACCAGCTTGGGTGGCAGCTTCGAGATCCTCAACGACGGCAGCACCAGCCTGCCGATGATCGGCTCGGTGGTGCTGACAGGCCTCACCGTGAACCAGGCAAACCGCTGGCTCACCAGCCTCTACCGCCGCTACCTGCGCCGCCCCGATGTCAACCTGCGGGTGACCCAGCCCCGGCCCATGCAGGTGTCGGTGGTGGGCCAGGTTCAGAATCCCGGAGTTTATGTGCTTAGCCCCGGCGGCGAGGGGTCGACGGTAGAGGGAAAAATCGCCTCGATTCCTGGCCTGCCCACCGTGGTGTCGGCCATTCAGAAAGCCGGCGGCATCACCCTCAACGCCAACCTCAGCGATGTGCGCCTCCAGCGCAAGCTCCCCGGAGACGGCAGCCAACTGAGGGAAACCCAGCTCAACCTGGCCTCCCTTTTGCAGCAGGGCGACAAGCGGCAAAATCCCTTCCTTTTTGATGGCGACACGATCGTGATCGGTTGGGCAGCCTCGCCCCCGCCCGATGAGGTGCTCGAGTTGGCCGCCGCCAACCTCTCCCCGTCCAGCATCACGGTGAACGTGGTGGGTGAGGTGAAGAGCCCCGGCCGCCTATCTCTGCGAGCCGGCACCCCCTTAATCCAGGCCGTCCTCTCCGCCGGGGGCCCCATAGCCATGCGAGCCAAACGCAACAACGTGGAGCTGGTGCGCATCAACCGTGATGGCACCGCCACCTTGAGCCGCTACGCCCTCGACTACAAACTGGGCGTGAGCGGTCCCCGCAACCCCCCCCTCCGCGAAGGCGACAGCGTGATCGTGAACCGCAGCGTATTCGCCTCCGGCAGTGATGCCGTCAACGCCGTGTCGCAACCCTTCACCGGCCTGGTGAACATCCTTGCCTTGGTGCGCATCCTCCAGGACTACAGCAACAACAACAACAACAACTGACGATGGCTCTCCCCGCCTGCCACCGGGCCCTGGGCCCAGAGCTCTGGCTTGGGGACTTCAACTGAGTGCCGACACCGCAATAATGCCCTGGCCCCGGTGATTTGCAGGGAGGTTGGCGCCAGTCTCCTGGAGCAAGCGTATCGGGACACTATCGGTAGCGTGGTTGAAGGCGTTCGCTTGGAGACATCTTCGAGGAAGGCCATCGCCGCAGGCAGCCGGGAAAGACCGTCGCCGCAAGCAGTAGTTAATCAGATGACATCTTCCCAATGGGCTCCATATGCCGGAGGCCAAGATTGACGTTCAATATCGTTCCCATCGGCCTGTTGCTTTGGCTCCCTTGCCTGCTCCTGCCGAGATTGTTCCCCCTTTTATCTTGCTTAAGTAGCCCAAGCTACCTACTCGTGCTCAGCGCGAAGTGTGCATGCCGCAATTGGAAGGTTTGCGGACGCGGAGTGCGACTCCTGCCTTGGTCTTTGCTTGCCGACTTGGCTGCCAAGGGCCTAACATGGATTTTCAATGCATGTTGAACCATGGTCAGGCCATTTACTGCCGTAGTGCTTTTTTTGAGCCTTATGCTGAGTGGGCTAAGGGCTTCAGCATGTGAAAAACATATCAATGGTCATCAAAATAGCAGCGATTCCCAGGGTGAAGCCGTTCAGAAATAGGCTCCTTGTACTCCTTGTAAACGTCCATCATCAGGTCAAACGCTCCCTCGCCTAGGGCACATCCAGTTTTTTCGTGCCTGCTTTGCTGATTAGTAATGGCGGTAGGCCCAGCCCTCGCCAGTAGATTCCCTCCCAGCTGTTGGCCCTGTTGATGCTCGCCGTAGCGGTGCTGGCTGCCGGAAAGGGCACCCGCATGAAAAGCCAGCTTCCCAAGGTGTTGCAGCCGATTGCCGGTGCGACCCTGGTGGAGCGAGTGCTGACCAGTTGCGAAACGTTGGCCCCCGTCCGCCGGCTGCTGCTGGTAGGCCACCAGGCAGAGAGGGTGGAAGCCTCCCTGGCCGGCCATGCAGGGCTGGAATTTGTGCTGCAGTCACCCCAGAACGGCACCGGCCACGCCATCCAACAGTTGCTGGGTCCCCTGCGGGACTTCCAGGGGGAACTGCTGGTGCTCAACGGCGACGTGCCCTTGCTGCGCTCCCAAACCCTGGAGGCCCTGCTGGCCAAACATCGCCACCGCAAGGCTGCGGTGACGCTGTTGACGGCCCGCTTTCCAGACCCCACGGGTTACGGCCGCGTCTTCAGCGATGGGGATGACCGGGTGAGCTGCATCATCGAGCACCGGGATTGCAGTGCCGAACAGCGCCTCAACACCCTCACCAACGCCGGCATCTATTGCTTTGACTGGCAGAAGCTGGCGGCAGTGCTGCCGGACCTGCGCACCAACAACGACCAGGGCGAGCTTTACCTCACCGACACCATCGCCCTGCTCAGCCCCGCCTGCCATCTGGAGGTGGACGACCTGGCGGAGGTCAGTGGCATCAACGATCGCCTGCAGTTGGCCGAATGTGAGGCAGCCCTGCAGGATCGGCTGCGCCGCCATTGGATGGCGGAGGGTGTCACCTTCACCGATCCGGCCAGCTGCAGCCTCAGTGAGGCCACCCGCTTCGGCCGCGATGTGGTGGTCGAACCCCAATGCCATTTCCGGGGGGCCAACACGATTGCCGATGGCTGCCGGATCGGTCCGGGCTGCCTGATCGAGGCCAGCAGCCTGGGTGAAGGGGTTGAGGTGCTGTATTCGGTGTTGCGTCAGGTGCGCGTCGATGCCGGCTGCGCCGTGGGCCCCTTCGCCCAGCTCAGGGCCGGCGCCCACCTGGCCGCCGATTGCCGCATCGGCAATTTCGTTGAGGTGAAGAACAGCGAGCTGGGCGAGGGGGTCAAGGCCAATCACCTCAGCTACCTCGGCGATGCCGACGTCGGCGCCCGGGTCAACATCGGCGCCGGCACGATCACCGCCAATTTTGATGGCGTAAACAAGCACCGCACCGTGATCGGCGCTGGCAGCAAGACCGGCGCCAATTCGGTATTGGTGGCTCCGATCGTGTTGGGTGCAGGCGTGACGGTGGCGGCCGGCTCGACCCTGACCAAGGACGTGCAGGCGGGAGCTCTGGCCTTCGGCAGGGCCCGCCAAGAGATCAAGCCGGATTGGCGACCCCCGGCTCCAGCCGCTTGATGCGATACATCACTTCCTCCAGGGCCTCGGCCCATGGACAGGCCTTGGTGGTTGATGACCTTCAGAGCCCGGCGGCGCTGCGGTGCAGTCCCAGCAGTTCGGCGCCGTACTGCTCGCTCATGCTCGCCTGCAGTTGCCAGGCCGTGAGCAGGGTTCTGGCGACGCGGCGCAACTCCTCGATGTCGCCGCATTCGTCGATGGCCCGACCGTGCAGCTCCATCGAGAACTGGCGGCTCAGGGAAAGGGATGGCACCGTCATCAACTGCAATCTCGAAACGTCACAAAACGTTAACGCCTGCCGTCGGTAGCGGTGGCGGCGGTTTACCCGACCGACCAAGCGCCCGAGCGACCTCCCGGGGCCCTGCTCTAAGGGCCCCACGGGGCCTTGCCCCCCGGGGCCCTTAGAGCAGGGCATCGCTTTCGGAGGCTTGGACCACCACCCGGTAGGTCAGCTGGGAAGCCACACCCGTGCCCCGGTAACGGCCGCTAACCGCCGCGGCCAAGCGATGGTCCGGGGCCGCCGCCAGCACCACATGGCCCTCGGCCACCGCCAGTCCCAGACTGGGGTCGTAGCCCCGCCAGCCCGCCCCCGGCAGATACACCTCGGCCCAGGCGTGCAGTTCGTGCTCGGTGACCTCGGGGGGGTGATGCATCGAGTAGCCGCTGACAAAGCGGGCCGCTAGGCCCAGGCTGCGGCAGGCGGCGACGTAAAGCATGGCTGTGTCGCGGCAGGCGCCGCGCCGTGCCGTCAGGCAGGCGGCGGGTTCGAAGGGGTCGCCATCGAAGCGACCGACATGGTCGAACTGCTGGTGAATGGTGTCGGCCAAGTGCATCAAGAAAGCGGCTGTGTCGTGGTCCACCGCTGCGGCCAGCTGCCTGGCCCAGGGGCCCACGCCACTGAGGTCAGGGCCTGGGGGGGCCAGGCAGGGGGCCAGGGATTCGGCCTCCTCCGGGGGGTAGGTGGCTGGCAGGCGGCTGATTGGCGCGTGGGTGATGATCCAGTCGAAGGGATTGGTCCGCAGGGTCTCGACCCGGGCCTCCAGCTTCAAACTGAGGTGGTCGGTGAGTTCCTGGAACCAGATGCCGACCGCCTCATTGCCGTTGGCTTCCAGCACCAGACAGCGTCCGCTCGGATCGGGACTGACCTCCAGGCTGTGGTGGAGCAGCCGCTGGGCCGGGTCACTGCGGGGCCGCAGCCGCAGTTGAAAGGGCTCCAGAAAGACAGGCCGTTCGTAGCGGTAGTCGAGGTGGTGCTCGATGTGGAAATACATGGCGGCCGGCTGGGGCGATCAAGGCAGAGCCTGGCGTACCTCGTCGCTGAAGCCCGGTTCGATCAAGTACGTCTGCAAAACCTCAGACCCCAGGTCTTCGACCAAGGGGAACAGGTTGATCTGGAACCAGTGCCTGAACATGGTGAAATCGCGGGGGCTGGGCCAGAGGGCCCGATCCAGGCACCAAAGTTCGAGTTCGGCCTCAAAGATGGCGCCATGGTGCTGCTCAAGCAGGGCCATGGCACTGGCCTCATCGTCATAAGTGGGCACCAAATAAAGGCTTTTCTCGTCGCCCAGGCTTTCCATATCCTCTCGGGTCCAAAACGGCCGGCTCCAGTCGACCATTGGAGGTTGCGGCGAAACGGCCACCGCGCAGCGATTGACTACGGCCATTGGTACCCGTAAAAAAGCATGACGAAAAGATAGGGTGCCCAAGGCCTGTCACTGGCCTGCCCCAGCCTGTAACGACCCCTTTTTGAGCTGGGAACTACGCCTGCCTAAATGTACCTAAGGAACCCCTGAAAAACCCGCTAAAATCCATCCAGATCCAAGACTGAGACTGGTCGTATGCCTGCTCCTCTCCAGCTGGGCTTTACGGACTATGAGCAGGCATACGCCAA